>NZ_JBQKUP010000040.1:0-2308 GCF_052156535.1 Nitrospira sp. T9 | reverse complement strand
GAGAGACCATCTTCAGCAACTGGATCCCCCTCAGGAAACGGTCGTCTATTGTCGTGTCGGATTACGCGGGTATCTCGCGGCACGCATTCTCCTCCAGCATGGCTTCACCCATGTCTTCAACCTCACCGGCGGCTATTTAAGCTTCCCTTCACAAATAGAAAACTTAAATCCTGAATAGACCTAAAGACAAAAACCTTGAGGTTTTCTTGCTAGACTACAAGAAATCGAAAAACCTTGTTGTCCTTACCTATAAAACAAAGTAGATCATATACCTGATCGCCAAACTCCCTGGCTTCTTGAAGAGCTTGCCCACTTTCTATACGGTCCTGGAACATTTCGATTAAATTCTTCTTAGGAGCATCTGTCTTCTTCAAAAATTTTTCATACAGGGAAAGAATTGTATCTACACGATTTGACTGATTAACAAACTTGGCCTGGCCCTTTAACCATTCAAGACGTTTCGTGGGAGAAAGGGAAACCATATGCTTCACATTATCTGGCCTAACCGTGCCTTGTTCAGCTATAACTGCCATGAGGTACAGAAGACCAGAATAGCAGGTTAAAAGCCTGCTGTGTTTAAGCTTGTAATTCTTGAGCTTCCGTTTCGCTTTCTGCTCCAGTGTTTCGTTTTCATTTTTAGTTCCCGCCTCGTAATTCACACAAAAAGTTCTCCAAAGGCGTAAAATATCATTTACAAGAAACGCAGGGACGAACTCAGATCCATGATCCTCGTAGTCTTCCCAATAGGCCTCAATAACCTTAGAAATTACATTTGAGTAGATTGTATCTTCTAAAAGCGGCAAGCTCTCCAGCAGCAGAAGGAGCCGCGCTGTGAAGGTGTTTGCCTTATCGTCATCACGTGTGCCTAGCGTTTCGACAAGGTCATCCACAGTATAATGTTTGAGATACTCACCGTCGCCGGAGAATTCTGGAAAATCTAGTTTTCTGGTAGCCTCTATTAAATCAGCTTTAATTAAGATTTCTTCAAGATTCTTCAGATCACGTTCTTCTTTAATTCCACCCCCGACGATGAACAGATCTAGATCACTATGTAAACTGGCCTCTCCACGACCGTATGACCCTATTAGGTAGACACAGGCCTTCCCTTCGGCAAGCTTTCTAGCCTTTGTCAGTTCATTTTTGAGTTGATGAAGGCGAGAATTAGCGGTTTCGCGCCGATTTTGGAGAAAGTCCATCAGGTTTGCTCTCCCACCTGAACAAGTTTGCAAAAATCTCTGCCTGCTCAATTGCATCTTCTAACGCATGGTGGGAGTGTTCATGGTGGGGCCGAAGCCAGCTTTCAAGATTTGACCGGCCGGACGCTGCCACCGGAATCCTGGCCTTGACTGCATAGGCAGTTTTTATGTCAAAACAACCTGAATGGTTGAAGGGCGAACCTTCAGAAGAAAAGCGGATAAAATACCAATATAGCCAGGTCCAATCGAAACTTAATGGGTAGGCAACCAATATTGGTCTGTAGGGACCCGCAATTTCTCGAACCCATCGACTAGCCTCAGTCATGGCATCTACGGGGTCCTTCCCTTCGCGACAAAGACGATCACGATCAAGCTGATTTACACGTAACGCCTCCAACTCGAAGGAATCAGAAATTGGCTTTATCTCACGATAGAAGGATTGATTGAGATTTTCAGGCGATTCGAATTTATGGCCATCAAAACGACCAGCATAGACCAGGGCGAACGAAAGAAGAGAATAGGGACCAGGTATGGGACCGTCCGTCTCAACATCAGCAGAAAAATAGACGTCAATGGTTTTTCCCGTATCTCGATCGGATCCTTGGGGTGAGGTTTCATCACAGATAGCAGGCATTTTTGGAGATGTTTTTTTCATAAGGGCCGATCCTAACAGTCTGAATTTTGGGAGTCCAGCCAACAAAACCAATCATGAAACCCGACTACCCATTCTGGCCGAACAGCTTATGTTTCACGATCATCGCCCATCATTCTGTCCTCCCTCTCGGGTGACTCCCTATCCATGCGGAGTAGAGATCTAGACGTAAAAATTTTAGCGATGCACGAATTTCCTCTCCATCATTAGCTTACTTAGACCGCCTTTACACTACGTTCCTCCTAAACTCCCTAAATCAGGATACTCCGTATTGCACGGCTCACACCTCGACCCACAGCACCGCCTCATTCCATATTGTTGAGCTGAGAGACCATCTTCAGCAACTGGATCCCCCTCAGGAAACGGTCGTCTATTGTCGTGTCGGATTACGCGGGTATCTCGCGGCACGCATTCTCCTCCAGCATGGCTTCACCCATGTCTTCAACCTCACCGGCGGCTA
>NZ_JBQKUP010000039.1:0-205980 GCF_052156535.1 Nitrospira sp. T9 | reverse complement strand
CCACAGCTCGAGCTTCGTGAGGTTCGGTAGCCGCGCCAGGTGCTTCACTCCCGCGTCCCCAATCTGGTTGCTCCACAGCTTGAGCGTCGTGAGGTTCGAGAGCCGCGCCAGGTGCTTCACTCCCGCCTCCCCAATCTGGTTACACCCCAGCTAGAGCGTCGTGAGGTTCGAGAGCCCCGCCAGGTGCTTCACCCCGGCGGCCCCAATCTGGTTGCTCCCCAGGTGGAGCGTCGTGAGGTTCGTCAGTCCCGCCAGGTGCTTCACTCCCGCCTCTCCAATCTGGTTGCCCCCCAGCTGGAGCGTCGTGAGGTTCGAGAGCCGCGCCAGGTGCTTCACCCCCGCCTCCCCAATCTGGTTGCCCCGCAGCTGGAGCCTCGTGAGGCCAGGAAGAGAGAGAAGTTTTTCGGACAGGCTGTCCACAAACTCTGTCAACTGAAATACACAAGGATAATCTTTTAAACTTTTCGACCAGTCTTCAGAAGATGGGCTTAATTTCACACCTGGGCCGATTAGAGCTAGCTCGGGAGAATTCTCGCTTTTCAATTTCGAGATCAATCCATCCAGCTCAGCGGGGGAAATTTTTTGTAGGGTCTTTGTCTTTTCCTTCATGTCCTCATCTCCATCCCCTCGTTTGAACGATCACCTTCACGATGTCCGAATACCTGTTGACCATTTCGGTCGATTAGCATTGCCAGAGAGGTGAGCAGGGCAAATCTTAGCATTCTGGCTTAGGGAGTCAATTTCGCTATGAATTGGGAAAGAGCGTCAGTTAATTAGGAAGGGAAATTCATGGCTGGCGGATGGTCCTGTTTTCTGGAACAGATAAGAGCAGGACAACTGGTTCAACAAAACTCATCGAATAGTACGGGTGAAATGTCGGCAATGGCAGATTGTTATGGATACCGAATTTATTGTGTTCGTTTTTTACCGCCTGGAACAACTAATAATAGATGATTAGTTCTTTTCAACAATTCCATAAGAAGATTACACTGCTTCTGATTCGACGCTCCGCATCATCACCCGGATAAATCCCTCCACTCATAATCAGATGTACCCGTTAGCTGATCATTGGCAAAGACCCTGGGTGATCGAATGGTCCCAATATTTATTGGATAGTTATGCCTATTGGCTGAAAAAAGAACTGATTCCCCGTCAGGGTACTTCACTGGAACAGGCCGAACGCTTGTTTAACTCCCCATTTGTGGTGGTCTCTCATGGACTGCAGGATGATCCTATCCTCAATTATGGAAACCGGACTGGGCTAACCTTGTGGGAAATGGATTGGGACCAACTGACTCACACGCCCTCCCGGCAAACGGCCGAGCCCGTAAATCGTGAAGAACGGGCTCGCAT
Organism: Nitrospira sp. T9; assembly: GCF_052156535.1. Classification (NCBI taxonomy): domain Bacteria; kingdom Pseudomonadati; phylum Nitrospirota; class Nitrospiria; order Nitrospirales; family Nitrospiraceae; genus Nitrospira; species Nitrospira sp. T9. The sequence goes on along the minus strand of NZ_JBQKUP010000039.1, from coordinate 204,627 downwards.
GCTGCATCAGGCAAAAACCAGAGGATTCATTAGTGATTATCGTGGAGTCAGGATCTCCCGATCCGGAAAACGATTTTTAGTGGAACGCGCCACGGTGTGGAACATTCGCAAACCGGACGGAACTCCGCTCGGACAGGCGGCCACCTTTTCAACCTGGACGCTCATATGAGTCGTCGAACACCTCTTCCTCACCGCCTCTCCGACCTTTTCTTTTTTATACGGATTGACTAAGGGAGGTTCTTCAGGCTCTGGCTTGCCCTGAGGATTTTACCTGGGCTATGGTGCCGCAAGTCTGATAATTGACGCTTCATGTAATTTTTACGGGAAACATGTCATGATTTTAGCAGCTGATGTTGGTGGGACAAAAATCAATCTGGCCCTATATGACTGGGATAAGGAACGGGTAGAGCCTATTCGGGAAGACACGGTCTATACAGCTGATTATGAGTCCTTCGAAGAAGTGTTGACCGAATTTCTGGAAGAACCGGCTTCTCCCAACACCGAATCGGAAGAATCCCCGGACGACAACGATGCCCCTTCGTCTGAACCCACCACTCCTTCTCAACTGGGACCCCTCACCGCCGCCTGCTTTGGGGTGCCGGGACCAGTCTTGAATAATACCTGCAAAACCACAAATATTCCGTGGATAATTGAAGGAGATAAACTCGCAGAGTTTCTGGATATTCCCCATGTTCGTTTGTTAAACGATTTGGAGGCCACTGCCTATGGGCTACGGCTCCTTCAACCGGATGAAATTGAGGATCTCAACCCTAACGCCCCTTCTCTCCAATCTGATGGTACTCGGGTCTTATTGGCTGCGGGAACAGGCCTAGGAGAATCGCTGCTCCTCTGGACAGGCGAGGACTACCACATCTGTCCGTCCGAGGGAGGACACGCCGATTTCGCACCCAACAACGATTTGGAAATCGATCTGCTGCGATATTTGCGAACCAGCTATTTACATGTGAGTTACGAGCGGGTTCTTTCCGGCCCCGGTCTCCACAGCATTTATCAATTTCTCCGGGACACCAAAAAAAACGAGCCAACCTGGTTTGCCGAAAAGCTCCCAACCGGGGATCCGACAGCCTTGATTGCGGAAGCCGGACTGACAGGCAAACCAGAAATTTGTAAAGAAGCTCTGCAGATCTTCGTCTCTATTTATGGAGCCGAAGCCGGCAATATGGCCCTTAAGACCCTGGCCATGGGTGGCGTCTATCTTGGTGGGGGCATCGCCCCAAAAATCATATCCGCATTACAGGAAGACACATTCATGAAAGCTTTTCTGGCAAAGGGCCGCTACAAACGGTTACTGGCCAAGATTCCCGTTCGGGTAATTTTGAATCCCCATACCGCATTGCTCGGGGCGGCCTCCGTCGCTGCAGGCATGGCCGGCTAACACCATGAAACCTAAAGCATCCTCTGGGTATTCCTTAGGGCTCAGACCACACATCCACCCTTTGATGACATGCAGACAGACCTTTGGCTCTGTTTTTTTACCCTCGTCCCTGTCGTTTTGCCGGAAAACACTCGCAGAGCACCGGGCTTTGAGAAAGAATGCCTGCTAGTTTCGATAACACCAAAGCCTCCGGCCGTTTGCCAACGAATAATTCCCGAGCGTGAGACCCTTCTATGCCCTCTCCATCGACGCCATTGACACCCGATCAGCAAAAAGCCCAGGCCGCCCGCAAAGCCCTTGAATTTATACAAGATGGCCAGATCCTTGGACTCGGCACCGGGTCCACGGTCCATTATTTTTTGACGGCCTTAGGCCAGCGCGTACAACAGGGATTACGGGTCCGTGGCGTGCCAACCTCACAAGCCACAGCGGTCTATGCCAGACAATTGGGCATTCCTTTACTGAACAATGACGTCCCCTGGGACATTGATGTGGCAGTGGATGGCGCCGATCAGGTCGACCCCCAACTGAATCTGATTAAAGGAGGAGGGGGCGCGTTAATGCGGGAAAAAATTGTGGCGAAAGCCGCTCAGCAATTCATCGTTATTGTGGATCAGGCCAAACAAGTGGACCGTCTTGGGCTTCCTTTCCCCTTACCCGTTGAAATCGTGCCATTCGGTTGGCGAACGACACAACGACATCTTGAGAAACTGGGATGGCCTTCCCCGTTGCGCCACAGAGCCGGCCAGCCTTTTCTCACCGACAATGGAAATTATGTGGTGGATCTCCATATTCCTGAAATTCCCGACTCCTCCGCGCTCGAATTGTCCCTGAATCAAATTCCGGGCGTGGTTGCATGCGGGCTCTTCCTGATGATGACATCTCTCTTAATTACCGGCACAAATGATGGTCCCGTGCTCACCCGCGCATCTTGAGTCATGCCTCTTCTCTGGTAGAATTAACCGAGGATTGTTTGCCGTTGCATGCTACCGCCCTTGCAATCAAAGTTGATAAAATGAGAAACATGGATAAGGATCAAGAAATGAGGGGATCTGCTATGAGGACTCCCTCAACCGACAGAGGAAGAAGGTATCCTGCATGAGAGGACGATATCCGTGGCAAACATCCTCCGTAAGAAACAACCACCATTTTTGGAGGGTCGCGATCGCGGTGGGTCTCCTGGGATTAACCCATATTCAATGCTCCCAGGCACCATCCTCCCCCCCTCCAGAGACTACCCCTGCCATCACCGCAGCCCCCACGGAGACCGAGCTGCCCCTACCGGTCGTCCATGCAGCTGATTCGCCGACCGTGGTTAACGTCTCGACCCCTCTTCTGGCTTCTAACGAAACCTTTGTAAAAATCGCCAAAGAGGCCATGGCCTCGGTCGTGAACATTTCGGCCACCAAACGCACAGTTCAATCTCCCGGCACGAATCCCCTGTTTGAAGATCCATTTTTCCGAAGATTTTTTGGAGAGGAATTTGAACGGCGGTTTAAACAACCCCGCGAACGGCAGGAGCAAGGCTTAGGCTCCGGAGTGATTGTCAGTGATGACGGATACATCGTCACCAATAATCACGTGGTAGAACAGGCCGATGATTTGATGGTCCTTTTGGGAGATAAACGGAAACTTCCGGCGACCCTTATAGGCACGGATCCCAAAACCGATTTAGCGGTGATCAAGATTGAAGCCACCGGATTATCCACCTTACCCTGGGGAAATTCTGCGTCACTGGAAGTTGGAGAATTGGTGTTGGCGGTCGGCAACCCCTTTGGATTGAATCAAACAGTCACGATGGGGATAATCAGCGCCGTAGGCCGCGCCAATGTCGGCATTGTCGATTATGAAAATTTCATTCAAACCGATGCCGCCATTAATCCAGGCAATTCCGGAGGTGCCCTCGTGAATCTACAAGGCCATCTCATCGGCATCAATACCGCCATCTTCTCCCGAACGGGTGGCTACATGGGCATTGGCTTTGCCATCCCCAGCCAAATGGTCAAAAGCGTGATGCAAAGCCTGATTGGGCACGGAAAAGTCATTCGCGGGTGGCTGGGCGTGTCCATTCAAGAATTGTCGCCGGATCTCGCGACTCAATTCGAGGTACCTGATACCCAGGGCGCGTTAGTGGGAGATGTCTTTAGCGAAAGCCCGGCGGGGCAGGCCGGGTTGAAACGTGGTGATATTATCCGCACCTACAATGGCGTCACCGTGAAGGATCCAAACCATTTGCGCACGCTGGTGGCCGAAACGACACCGAAGAGTGCAATTCCTCTTGCGGTGTGGCGAAACGGCAAAATTGTCAATCTTTCGGTTTCCATCACTGAAATGCCTAAAGATACTGCTGCCTTGACAGAAATGGCTCCTAGTTCGGTCTCAGGTAACCACGCTCTCTCAGGGCTTTCAGTCGAACCCGTCCAACCGGGACAAACACGCGATGGCCAAGGGGTGGTCGTGACCCAAATCTCACCGAACTCTCCGGCTGAACGGGCAGGTGTTCAACCGGGTGATGTAATACTGGAATTGAATCGCTCTCCCATTGGATCCGTGAAGGATTTCGAACAACTTGTGAAGCGACTGGAAGCTGGAGACTCCGTCTTAGTGCTCTTGCAGCGCGGAAAGGGCGCCATTTTCCTGACTATCAAACCGTAACGACTGGACCAGAGCCTCTCCCTGGCCAGACCTGATACCCTGAGAGCCGAACATTCATGACGCCACTTTGTTCATCCGGGACATTCCTTCAAATAAGCCAATTGCTCTGCTTTATGGTTTTTCTCCTATCCCCTGTTTCCACGCAACCAATTCTGTGGGCCTCTTCTCCGCAGATTGCCATCCAGGCTGAACCGCCTTTTTTTTCTCCGAACCACCTGAACATCCGCCTGGATACCGCCCTCACGTGGAAAAATCACACTCGAGAAGCCCATTCCATCGTGGCAGACGACTGTCAGTCCCGCTCCCAGTGCTCATTTGACTCAGGCGTCATTCGTCCCGATCACCAGTTCGTCTTATCCCGCTTAGCCCCCGGGCAGTACCCTTACCATTGTGGACTCCACCCCTTCATGCGGGGCCTGTTAACTATCCATTCACCCCACTCTCCGTCCTCTGATATCTGATTCAAAAGCCATATTTTTGTGGTTGCGACTTTCCTCCCTTGTCACCACAGGTGATTGTACGTCTGTGATCTCTGACATCTGGCTTTTTTCGTTGCATGCCATAAGTCCCTAATGGTACATTTCTGACATGCTTGATATGGGCAGAGAGTACGAATTTCAATTAACAAACAGACACAGACTGGTCCCATCGTCTAGGCTGGTCTAGGACGGCACCCTCTCAAGGTGCAGACACGGGTTCAAATCCCGTTGGGATCACCAATCGCTATTAGGAGCTGATGTCCGCCCCTTCCTGATTGTTAACACCCGCTCCCGTTAGAATCAGACTCCTCGTACTCCCGTCTGGTTATTTCTTTCATCTATGCCGTAAGGATCTGTGATGACTACGAGAACTTTTCACGATGGCGAAAGCGACGGCCTGGAAGCCCTGGAGGCTCTGGATCCGGAAACGATTGAATCTTTTTCCGACCTGCTCTCAGCCATGAAAAAGACCGCCTTTGGCGGACGTCGTCTGGGCGATGCCTTTGAGATTTTGGACAAAATGGTCGAGGATCCCGATTGCACCGTGATCTTAACCTTGTCTGGAGCCATGACCATCGCGAAAATGGGAAAGATTATCTGCAGCATGATCGACCGAAATATGGTGCAGGCCGTAGTATCCACGGGGGCTTTAATTGCCCATGGCTTGAGTGAAGCCGTAGGCAAAACGCACTATAAATATCATCCATCCATGACGGATACCGAACTGTATGAAAAGGGCTATAACCGTGTCTACGATACGCTGGAGATGGAATCCAATCTCAACCACGTCGAACGGGTCGTCAGCCAAACCTTAAAGCGCATGACTCCCGACACACCCATCTCTTCGGAAATTCTGACTCGCGAAATCGGGAAAACTCTTCACGACCATTACGAAGGACCAGGGATATTGAAAAGTGCCTATGAGAAGGATGTCCCTGTCTATATTCCTGCATTTACCGATTCTGAAATGGGGCTGGATGTCTCCATCTGGGCCATGAAGGAGAGACGACAATCCCAAGCCACACCTCAATCCCCCGATCTCTCCGACCAGGAAACCTGGCAGATTTTGCAGCAATCTCGCCCGTCATTTAATCCATTCTTAGATCTCAATAGTTATACGGAAAAACTGCTGTCTGCCAAACGGTTGGGAATTTTCACTATCGGAGGTGGAGTTCCCCGAAATTGGGCACAACAAACGCCACCATATATCGATATTCTCAACCTTCGAATGGGTACCCAATTAACCCCTCCGCGGTATCAGTACGGTGTCCGCATCTGCCCGGAGCCTGACTACTGGGGTGGTCTCAGCGGATGCACGTATGAGGAGGGTGTATCATGGGGAAAATTTGTGCCTCGAAAAGAGGGGGGAATGTTTGCTGAAGTGTTGAGTGATGCCACAGTGGTTTGGCCACTTCTCATGATGGGGCTCCTGGAAAAAGCCCGTCGCCGATAAATTCAACCCTTGGCACGATCAACCTCTTCTCTCGACACGGTCCGCCAGGAATGTAACAATAGCCCATAGCTATGGAGTGATGATGAACATTGCCCAAACCCTCAAATCGACCGTTTTGCCCGCCATTCTTCTTGGCACACTGCTGATGAGTCCCACAATTCACGGGAAAACTCCTGACTTTTTGATCCAGGATGATGATGTGGTTCGAGGGGATTCCAAGGCTCCCATCACCCTGTTGGAATACTCGGATTTCACCTGTGGCTTTTGCGAAAAGTTTTTTCATGAGACCTTTCCTAAATTGCTTACAGAATACATTGAGACCGGAAAAGTGCGTTTTGTCTATCGGGATTTCCCGAGAGGCATGGGCAGTCCACTTCGAGCAGCCGATGCCGCTCGATGCGCAGGAGAGCAAAACGCCTACTGGCCCATGCATGATCGGCTCTTTAACAGTGAAGGCCAGTTGGCTCCGGATAACCTCAAACAATATGCCAAGGAACTCAACCTCCACGGAGAACAATTTTCAGAATGCCTGGCTTCCCATCGCTATATGAAAGATATTGAGAAAGATTTACAGGATGCGGGTTCCCTGGGAATTCGGGGCACGCCGGCTTTCGTGCTCTTTCCTACAACCCTGCCGGAAGATCCTCATCTTATTTTAATTCCCGGCGCCTTTCCCTATGAGACGTTCAAGGAAGAAATTGATAAATTGCTCAAGCTTCATGGAAGCTCGACTTCTTCACTGTCTTTGCCAGTACTGTCCTCTACTCACATTGAAGGAGCATAGATCCTCCATGCGTTCGCTCTCTACGCGATTCCTCATTGATCTGACAGCGTGATTAGGTGTACATTTGCACAGTCAATCCTGAAATTCATGTTTTTACCCACAGAATGGTTTTGAGTCATGACTGAATCCCCATCCTTCTGGCCTGTTGAATGCGCGCAAGGTGAACCTGATTTGTTTGTGTGCTTAACCTGTTTTGATGAAGTATTCAAAGCCAAGATGCCGGTCGACGGGTGTCCGAGCTGTGGAGCCATCGCCGCATTCGAACCGTTTAGTTTGGATGCGATCAGGGAATGGGGAACGGAGAATCTTATTCAGAAAGCTGAACGATTGCCCTCTTCATCCCATCCCGGTTCTGACCAGCCAGCTTCATCAATCTAACCACCTCTATTTCACGAGGTTTTCACCTTTCCATGACTGTGGCCACGGCAAAGCCAATCCTTATAGGCGGCCAATGGGTCCAGACCTCCTCTGCGGAGCCGGTACGCAACCCCTATTCCAATGACGTGGTGGCCATGGTCTGCCAGGCCGAGCCTGAGCATATCCACCAGGTCACCAACTCTGCCAAACGAGTCTCGGCCGCATGTGCCAAGATACCGGCACATGCCAGGGCAAAGGCGCTCCTTCATATCGCCACCGAGCTTTCCACCAGACGGGAAATGTTTGCGGCCACAATTTGTCAGGAAGCCGGAAAACCGATTACCGACGCACGCCGTGAAGTCGATCGGGCCATTCAGACCTTTCGCTTGGCCGCAGAGGAAAGCACTCGCATCCCTGGAGAAATCATTCAGATGGATCTCACCCCAGGAGGAGAGGCATACTCGGGATCTGTCCAACGCTTTCCGATCGGGACGGTTCTTGGCATTACCCCATTTAATTTTCCCCTAAACTTGGTGGCCCACAAAATGGCCCCTTGCCTGGCAGCGGGAAACCCGATGGTATTGAAACCAGCCCCCCAAACCCCGTTAACTTCGCTCATGTTGGGTGAAGTCTTTTTGACGACCGAACTGCCACCGGAAATGCTGACGATCATACCGTGTTCCAATACCCTCGCAGAACAGATGGTGATTCATCCAAATTTCCAAGCCTTGAGCTTTACCGGCTCTATGACGATTGGGTGGATGCTGAAAGGAAAGGCAGGATACAAACGGGTTCTGCTCGAACTGGGAGGGAATGCGGGGGTCATCATAGAACCGGATGCCAATCTTGATGTGGCCATAGACCGTTGCGTAGCCGGAGGGTACGGATATGCGGGACAAACCTGCATCTCTGTGCAACGAATCTTCGTCCATGAATCGCGTTACGACAACTTCCTCAAGACCTTTGTCGAGCGAGTCCGATCATTGCCCATGGGCGATCCTTCCCTCGAAAACACCGTCGTCGGTCCCCTCATTAACGAACAAGCCGCGCGCCGAGTCGAGACATGGATCCAGGAAGCCGTTTCGCATGGGGCAAGAGTCATGACTGGCGGGACACGAAAGGATTCATTCATCGAGCCTACTGTCCTGACCCACGTCAACAACAATATGAAAGTCTGTTGTGAAGAAATTTTCGGGCCGGTGGTGACCGTTACACACTATGCAGACCTTGAAGAAGCGTTTGCCCTGCACAATGATTCTGATTTCGGGCTCCAAACCGGAATTTTCACCAGCAACATCGACAGCATGTATCAGGCATACTCACAGTTAGAAGTCGGCGCACTTCTGGTGAATGAAATTCCGACTTTTCGGGCCGATCACATGCCTTATGGAGGCATCAAACAGTCAGGATTAGGGCGAGAAGGGGTGCGGTATGCTATTCAGGAACTGACCGAGCCTAAATTGTTGCTGGTCAAAAGGCCTTCTTAAGGCCTTCTTATTTTTTCTTGAACGTTCAGTCCTCACAATCTTGCACCTTGCCAACCAGTCTTGGTAAAAATACCCTCGTACGTGGCAAGGTTGTTCTTTCCCGTGGTGTTCGAATCGTCCAGGGTTTCCCATATAGAGTTTGCGCCAACAGATTGGAGAGCGAGGTTGTGAATCAGATTCGACGATCACCTAGTCATCTCCTGCCTATCCCAATCCACCACTAACTGATCGACGAAGGAGTCGCGATGGTCCCAACGCAAATGTTTCTCACCAGAGGTGTGGGCGTCCACAAGGAAAAACTGGCATCGTTTGAAGAAGCCCTTCGGAGCGCGGGCATTGCGTATTGCAACCTGGTGACCGTCTCCTCCATTCTTCCTCCGGATTGTAAAATCATCTCGAGAAAACGTGGTGAACAGTTACTTAATCCAGGCGAAATTACCTTTTGCGTCATGGCCAGATCTGAAACCAACGAGCGGAATCGCTTGATTTCGGCTTCAATCGGCGTGGCCATTCCCTCTGGTAGGAAGTTGAATTATGGCTACTTGTCGGAACATCATGCTTATGGCGAAACGGACGAAGAAGCGGGAGAATATACCGAGGACCTCGCGGCCCAAATGCTCGCAACCACACTTGGCATCAAATTCGATCCAAATGTCGCCTGGAAGGAACGTGAGCAGGTATTCAAAATGGGAAGGGATATTGTTCGAACCCAGAACATTACTCAATCTGCTATCGGAAAACCGAATCTCTGGACGACCGTGGTCGCGTGCGCAGTCTTTATTCCCCTTGAAAACATCACTGAGGATCCAAAGCCCCGTCAGAAAAAATCAAAATAGGGTCGTGGATTGATCAACCTATTCTGGCAAATAATTGTTTCTCTTTCTCGAGTCTTTAGCAACCTGACAAGACCACATTCAAACATCTTTTATGCAGTAGGATTACCCCTCTCTTACCAGGGTCGGTTCCGCAAGAACCGCCATTTTCCCTCACAGTGGGACGGTTGAAAAAAGCCGCCAGCGGCGTTCTCGCCATTTTCCCGTGCTCACGTACTGGAAGTACGCTCTGCGCGCAAAAATGACTGCGGGCTTCCCTTCGGCATGACTCAGGGCAGGACTGGACGGACCCTTCGGGAAGACTCAGGGCATGCTTTTTTGAACCGCCCCCGAGGCCTGTGATAGGCAACGTGCCTGTGGGTCAATATGCCCTTGGAAATTATATTCAACACTCTTACAGTGAGAATTCCGCGCACAGGACGGTATGGTCAGACGGGCTTTCCGCACGACGAGGCTGAACATCCACCTTCACCGTGTGAGAATGGGGAAGAAGCGGCGGGGTAACCAGAATGTGGTCTATTCGCCACCCGCGGTTAGCTTCTAAAGCACCTGGACGTCGATAATCCCAAAACGTAAATTGCTGACGACGCGGAAAATGATGCCGAAACACATCCACGAATCCCCAGGACACCGTCTCCTGATAGGCCCGACGCACTTCTTCATGGAAACACACATGCTTGAGGTGTTTTTCGGGGCTATGTACGTCAACCGGTTCAGGGGCCACATTCATATCTCCACACCAAATCACGGATTGTCCTGGTGAGACCACACGCGAGAAATACCGCCTCAATCGCTGGAACCACCTTAATTTATAGGCATACTTCGGCGAATCAATTGCAAATCCCTGTGGAACGTAGGAATTAATAATCATGATGCCATTGACAACCACTCGCACCAGGCGAGTGGAATCCTCCGGTAGCTCCCCGTCCTCAAATCCAAAGGCCACCGTTTCCGGCGCTGCCCGGCTGAATATGGCGACGCCATTGTAGGATTTCTCACCACAAAAGTTGATGACATAGGGTAAGTCGGAAAATGCTTGAAGGGGAAACTCATGATCCTGTACTTTAGTCTCTTGAAGGCACATAATATCGGGGTTGTGTTGCCGTAACCACTTGTGAAGAATACCGATCCGCTTTCGAATTGAATTGACATTGTAAGTCGCAATTTTCATTCTTCTTGAAACTCCTATTCACCAATCACGCTGCAGACATTCCTCAACAAGAACAAAGACAGATACTCCTGCACAACCGCTTGGGTATGTGAGGTTCATGAACTTATGGCTACCAGTCCTTTCTTCACTCCTGACGAATTAGCCCTCTTGGCCGATCAGGTTTTTTTTCGGAAGAAAGCCGAAATTTCGGTCAAAATCAAACAGGTCCTTGAACACCTCCATGAGCGGATCGAGGCAGAAATCGGCTTACATCACCTTTTGACTCCTGAAGGGTTCGACCCTCAAGCCAGTCAATTTGTCAAAGGCGAACATCTGGAAAATTTCCCATACCAATATGTCGATTTCCCAAGGTTTTATACGCGTGAGAACAAATTCGCGTTCCGTACCCTTATCTGGTGGGGACACCACATGGTCTTCGCTCTGATAGTTGAGGGCCCGCTTGTGAAGCAATATCGACGCAATTTATTTAATCGATACTCGGAGGTGGCAGACCATCATCTCTGCCTGTGTCTCAGCCCCTCTCTCTGGGAGTGGAAAACGGGGCCTGGGTTGACACTTCCGATTACACACGGTCGACGATCAGAAATTGCGGCAACACTCGACCATCGTACATTCTTTAAAATTGCCAGGTTTCTTCCAATGCATGATCCGGCGGTACTAACAGGTACCATCGTAGATGAGGGTTTGAAAACCTTTCAGGCGATCCTACCGGTCATTACGGCTTAGGAGCCTGTCGGACTTCGGATGAATCAGCCGCAGTTGTGCTCCCAGACACACAACATTCGTCGCACACAAGGACCCAATCAAAAAATACCCCTCAATTTTCGGTCCTATTCTTCCTCAGCCAGGCCAAGTAATCCGGTAAGCTGATCCACCGAATACGTCTGTGTGGTCTGAAGAATGATCGATTGAATTCCCGCCGCCTTCAACAGGGTCTCCACAAATCGATCTCGGTCTTCGCGTCCTGCTGTAGTAGGAACCTCCTTGTTCAAGGTAATCACTGTCATGACTTTAAGCGTCCCGGGATGGGCAAGAACGACATCACAGCGAACAGGCTGAATCGTTCGCATGGCTGCCTTTCGAGCTTCTTCATCTTTATCGACAACGGAAAGGACACTCAGGAGCGGAATTTTGGCCAAAACCAGCATATGATCACGAGCCGCTAAGGTAATCAAATTGTAGAGAGTCGCTTCTTCCGGCGACATGATGGGTCGAGCGGTTACCACACTCTCACCGGATTCAGGATTCAAAGCTGGTAGAACCCCTGCTGGAAGGGGACGGCGCCATATCCATCGCAACAAAAATACGACTCCGAGCATGAACCCAGCCAGGAGAATCAGTGAGAGCCCGTTCTGAGACATGAATCTGTCCGTCATTTCACCAGTGGGAAAAAGCCCGTAAGAATAAGGAACATTCTAGGGAAGTCCGTGAATACCTGGAGTGACCGTCCCCAAAATAACCGAATGGCGAGCACCCGTGACCTTAGGCAGATTGGCACAGACACCCTTCACGGTTTGATACGCCAGCACCGCAAATGCCTGCGCCTCAAAGGCCTGGCTGGATGCCCCACATTCATCCATGCGCATCACGGGAATGGGATCGAATGCACCGGACAGTTCTGACCAGAGCCGGGCATTTCGCACCCCTCCACCACCAAACACCAACTCAGCAGGGACTTCCCTCGTCCACTTTTGCGCTTGGTGAATCACCTGAGCAATAAACCGGCAACTCGTCGCTAAGAGGTCAGAAATAGCCAACTGGCGACGCTTCGCTTGAGCCCACACACGCTGGATATAGTTCTCTCCAAACATTTCACGCCCAGTGGATTTGGGAGGCCTTCGAGACAAATAGGGGTGTGTCAGCAGCCAGCGAAGCAGGCCCTTATCTACCTGCCCTTTCATGGCAAGACGACCACCCCGGTCAAATCTAGCGACTCCCTTTGTCCCCATCGCCACCAATCCATCCAACAACATATTGCAAGGGCCTGTATCAAACGCCCGAACCGCTGACAGATTTCCCCCGCCGGGTAACAGGGTCACATTCGCAATCCCTCCTAGATTGACCACCATTCGTGTGGCATGTTTCTGAGCAAAAAGAAGGGCATGGACATAAGGAGCTAATGGAGCCCCCTCTCCACCGACAGCCAGATCCCTGCCTCGAAAATCCGATACAGTCGTGATTCCGGTACGTTCCGCAATCACATGGGGATCTCCAATTTGGAGTGTCGAACGGATCTGACCAATACCGGGCTCATAGATCGCGGCAGGCCGATGATGAATTGTTTGACCATGCGAGCCGATCAACGCCACTCGTTGAGGAGAAATCCCGGAATGCTTGATCGCTAACAACGCAGTTTTAGCAAATATCTCGCCCAGGACCACATTGAGGTAACTGATCTGCCCGACGGTTCCCTGCTCACAAACTTGTAAAATTCGTTGCCTAAGCTTGGGAGCATACGGACGACCAACATGTTTGAGCAGGACACTCTTAAGACGATGTCCGGTTCCTCGAATATCCACAACTGCGGCATCCACCCCATCTGCCGATGTCCCTGACATCATCCCCACAACAATCATTGCTTACCTCGATTCATTTGCCTGCATGACTCAATCGCATGGCACTCGACATGTTGCAAGCCCTGCCATGGCCCATCCCCATTTCTATCCATTCAATGGTTTCGTGGGAGGAGCAACATCCTTGCTTCGATCCCAGACCATACCGGTCTGTTCTTTATCAGAAAATCCCAAAGAAGCGTAAAACCCCTGATAACGCCTGGTGCAAAGCCAAAACAACTCCACCCGTTCCAACTTGGGATGCGTTAAAATCCGCTGGATAATCCCTTTACCAATATCCCGATCCTGATAGGCCCGATCCACAATCACATCCCAAATCGAAGCCCGATAGATAAAATCCGTCAACACCCTCCCAAACCCGACGAGTCTTGAGTCATCCCAGGCGGAAATGGCCACATCCGTATGAGCGAGCATATGTTCAGTGTCCTCCAGTGAACGATGGCAAGCCCAATCCGTTTGGCAGAACAATGCCAAAAGCTGTTGCGCCTTAACGTCATGGGAATCCAAAAAATTGATCATGCGTTGGCAGATTGTGGCAAGATGTATTACACTAAGTCTACTAGAAATACGTGACAAAAAACCGGAGTCGTGCCGATGTCAATGTTAGTCAGAAAATGTCCAAAATGCAGTAAGTTATTTTGGAAAAAAGAAGAAGAGATCCAATATGCCGACGAGAATACCCTGAAAGTCGTCTGCAATCACTGTCACCAGACTTTGCGAATTCCTCTCATCACGGAAGGCGCCAATGCCGGCGCCCCAAAAATGGGACATTAGAATTTTTGAACGTTCCCCTTCCAGCATCAGAGTCGCGTGTTTACCAAATCATCACCAATTGAAAATATTCCCCTTCTCTTTTCTTCATCATTAGACTTTTGACTGTATGCGACACGAACATTGGGCCGGTTTAGATGTCTGCATTACAGGTGGAATGGATCGCCAAGGGAGCGGGGAGGGACCACTTGTGGTTCTCTTGCATGGATTCGGTGCACCAGGGGATGATTTAGTCGCCTTATGGCGGTATCTCAATGTCCCGGATGACGTCCGTTTCCTCTTTCCTGCCGCTCCACTCCAATTGAGCATGAGCTTTGGGGACGCCCGAGCTTGGTGGATGCTGGACATGGAACGCCTCACACAAGCCAGGGCCCAAGGGCAGTGGGAGGCATTGTCACAAGAAATCCCGCGTGGCTTGCCTCCGTCCCGTACCCAAATGCAGGATGTCCTTTCTCTTGCCACAGAAACCTTGTCCGTACCATCATCATCGTTGATAGTTGGAGGGTTTTCCCAGGGAGCCATGTTGGCGACTGATTTGGTCCTTCATACTGATATTCCCTTCGCAGGATTAATACTTTTATCGGGCACCCTCATTGCTAAGCAAGAATGGCTCACTCGCCTACCCAAACGCCAAGGTCTCCCGGTATTTCAAAGCCATGGCACCGACGATCCTATTTTATCGTTTTCCATGGCGCAGCAACTTCGTGAGCATATCCAAACGGCTGGATTACCCGTCAGTTGGGTAGAATTCCGTGGGGGCCACGAAATTCCCATTCAAGTGTTGCAGGGTCTCGGAGCCTTTCTGCAATCACATCTCTATCCTTCTCCGCTCTAGAAAAAGGGTCTGTTGAAAAAAGCCGCCAGCGGCGTTCTCGCCATTTTCCCGGGCTCACCTACTAAGCGTAGGCTCCGCGCGTAAAAACGGCTGCGGCCTTGCTGGACGGACTTTTTTGAACCGACCCGGAGCCTTTGATGAGTCATCTAATCCTGGGCAAATTTGCCCTTGAACCTCATTATTATTCAACACTCCCAAAAAGCATGCGGGGAAAAATTTAGGAGTCAGGAGGCAAAAGGAGGACCCCATCCTCACCTTTCTTCCTTACCTAACCGACATTTTTTCCTCACACCTCGCATCTGACCTCACCTCGGATAGGGCTTTTTCCACACCGCACGGACGGGACTCAATACACATCGTGCCCCCCAGGAACCATTCATTCTGAGAAGATTCCAGACCCGCATTGCGCAGAAAATTCTCTCTCCGGTATAGTGGGGTCTGAATATTCCATCAATTTTCACTAGGATTAAATTTTTTCTATGATGACATTTGAAGAGCTGAGCACTCAACTTCAGCAAGCTTTAGGCGATGCCGAAGTTTCGGTCCTTGATCGAACCGGTACCATGGACCATTTTACGGTCAAAGTCATTTCCAATGCCTTTGAAGGAAAGAATTTGTTGGACCGTCATCGAATGATTTACCAAGCCCTCGACGCGCCCATGAAAGACGGACGCATTCATGCCCTAGAAATTCAGGCCAAAACCCGCAATGAAGCCCAAGGAGGATAATCTTATGAGTACGCCCATTGAAGACGAAATTAAGAGAGAAATCGCCCAACACAAAATTCTCATTTACGGAAAGGGCACCAAGTCTGCCCCACAGTGCGGATTTACCGTGGAGACCATGGAGTTTTTTAACAAATTCGGCTATCCCTATGAATTAATCAACGCCTTGCCAAATCCTGAAAAACGGGAGGCTCTTTCTAAAATGACCAACTGGCCGACTTTGCCAAAAGTTTTCATTAATGGCCAGTTTTATGGGGATACGGATGTCTTGGGTCCAATGGAAGAAAAGGGGGAATTGCAGCCTCTTTTAAAAGCCGCGTTTCCCGATCAAGCCACCTGATCATCAAACCAAACGTTTCCTGGCTCAACAAAGCCCACCTCAATAACAGGTGGGCTTTGTTATGTGTCTCAGACGTTACTCCAGTCGATATACTCCTCCGGCAAGTTCCGACCTTTCCCATTGTCCATCCCGAAATTCTCCACACATCTCAGACACTTCATTCATTGATACCTCCAAGGACCCAGTGGCCGCTCATTGACTCAGGGGTTGAATCGTGGCAGGACTATCGACATCTCTAAGCCTTCCGATTATCTCTCAACCACATGTATTCTTTTGTTGGCCGTTCCTAGCTTATTGAGTTGGGTTTTTGGAAATTTGGTCAAGCCTTCACGCGTAATCCCTTAAGCATGTTGCCTATTGTCCGATAGGTTCAAATTGGAACCACTGAGGCAATGAGCCATCATGAGACATCCCATCTTAGTACGAAGGGCAAAAACCAAAGGAACATCTAAATCCCGAGGTTCATCTTCGGCCACATTCATCCTCAGTATGATTATTGGTCTAGGAATAATGACCTGGTCTTCCGCCCAGGGAAGTCATTTGACGCTTCCCGGCTCCCAAGACTTGAGTCATGGAGATGAATCCGACCCTCAGCCTTTCATCCGGCAACTAGAAAAGATCAACAACTATATCCCTCCTCACGCTCAGCCTGATCGCAAAAACGCCGCCTCATCAAAGATTGAACACTCCACTCTTCCTCCCAATCCCCTTCACCCTTCGCCCACCGAACCCAAACCTACAGAATCTCACCAATCCCATTCTCCTCCATCAAAGAAATCCCTACACATCGCAGTCCTGCTTCACAACAATGTCACCCAAGACCAGACGAATACGGGATGGCGGTCATTGTTAAATGGTCGGCCGGAAGACGCGATAGCGGCTTATCAAAATTCCATCAGGATCGACCCCAAATCAGCCGAGGCCTATCTCGGCATGGGCATCGCGCTGAAAAGCCTGGGATTTATTGACCATGCCAAAGATGCCATTCAACAGGCACTTGAACTCAATCCTGATCTTTCTTCAGCACTCGTTCATCTGGGATATCTTTATGCAGATGGCCACATCGGCCCATCAAATTCCAAAGCCGCTCACCGACTTTTCAGTCAAGCATCTCAACTCGGGGATCCATTTGCCAGCATCGCACTTCTAGACCTGCAATCCCGCTCACGGCCGCAATCCTAATTTCCAGAATACGAGTGGGCTTAAGAATGCCAACCCATATGCCGATGGATTTTTTATGGGCGTGTCATCCATACCATTTTCCATATTCAGCCTGAAACTCGGCCAAACGACACGCCCTTCGTAAAGGAGAACTGACAGATGCCAAAAACACTATTCCGGCCGCTTCATCATTCCCAGGGGTTTACCCTGGTGGAAATGATCGGGGTATTGGCCATCATCGCCATACTGATTGCCTTGTTACTGCCAAAGATTTTCACACTGATTGCCTCATCTAAAGCCAGTTCCCTGGCTGCCGCTGTGAGAACATATGAGACCGCCGTCGCAAAGTATTATGGAGATATTGGAACCATCTGGCCTCTCAATGCCGCTGGAACTCCGGCACAAGAGACCGGAGGTAACAGCGCCACCGTTACCTCTCTTGGAGCTCGTTTAACGCTCGACGCCTCCGATCCGTTGAATACCGGAACCAATCAATGGAGCCGATTCCGAGGACCGTATCTGGAAAAATTTAATACCAATACGCCTCCGGGACTGGGCACAACCATGTACATGCCGGCGCAAACGGCAGTTGCACTCGGGACAGCGACAACAGGGACGAATGTCGGATGGGATCTGAAGGGCGATGATGGCAACAGCGATCTCCCCTCTGGTGCCCGAGTGGCCTATCTCAGAGTCGACGGAGTTTCCGATACGGAATTCAATGAAATTGATGGAGTCATCGATGCCGGTATCGGTGCAAGCATAACCGAACGCCAATTACGCGGACGCGTAAAATACAATCCGGGCAATGATCGCATGTATATTTATCTTACACATCAATAATTCCCATCTTCTTCATTGAGGGATGATTGAGAAAAAGCCAACAATGGCTGTGCTCCCTCCTCCTATGCGTTCCTCACAGGCGAGCACCCATTTGCTGTCGCCCATAAACTTCTCCTAGCAGTCCGGCCCATGCCAATCACACCCACACCACCCAAAGCCGCACGGCCTCTCCTCGGAACGTCTCTCCTCCAAGACGGCTGGATCACTCAAGAACAATTGGACTTGGCGGTCCGGGAGACGAAGAGAAAAGGTGTGATGCTCGGCCAAACCCTCATTGGCCTGGGATTCATTTCCGAAAAAGTTCTGGCCCATTATCTGGCTGAGGGCACCCAAACCGGCATAGTTGACCTCTCAACGATCTTCATCCCATCGGAAATTATCAATCTCATTCCCTACGACATCGCCACCCAGTTTCAAGTCCTCCCTCTTAGCAAACAAGGGAATGTGTTAAACCTGGCCATGGCAGATCCGTTGAATATTGTCGCGGTGGATACCATTGAAAGTCGCATCGGGCTCAACGTCCACACCCACACAGCCCCTGCCCAAGAGTTAATTGAAGCGATCGAGCGGCACTATGCGCATCGGGAATCCATTAAGCAACTGCTTGATGAATTAATGGTCAAAGGGATCTCGGATCTCGGGGAAGACGGGAGCCGGGTGGCGCCGATGATTCGCTTGTGCAATCAACTCATTACCGCCGCCATTCAATCACGGGTGACAGATATCCATGTCGAGCCGGATGAGTACTATTTACGGGTCCGAATGCGCATTGACGGCATTCTCACACAAGAAATTCTCATTCCAAAACCGCTTCAAGCGCCCATTACCGCTCGGTTTAAACTCATGGCCAATCTTGACCTCACAGAAAAACGAACTCCTCAGGACGGCCGGATTCCCTTTACGTTAGGCACTCGTCGAATTGATCTTCGCGTGTCGACCCTTCCAACGAATTTCGGAGAAAGCATTGTCCTCCGAATTCTGGATAAAGGGGCATTGAAATTAGAATTCCTGGCGTTGGGGTTTACACCCAACGACCAATCGCGCATCCAATCCCTGATCCAACGTCCCCATGGCATTATCCTTGTGACAGGTCCCACAGGAAGTGGAAAGACCACAACGTTATATACGGCCCTCCGTCATGTCGATGCCAAAGAAAAAAGTGTGTTTACACTGGAGGACCCGATCGAATATCAAATGCCTCTCATTCGCCAAACGCAAGTCAATCCGGACATCGGCATGACCTTTGCGGCCGGACTTCGTGCCCTACTTCGGCAGGATCCTGACGTCATTCTTGTTGGTGAAATCCGGGACCAAGAAACGGCCGATCTGGCCATGCGCGCGGCCCTAACCGGACATTTAGTTTTTTCCACACTTCACACCAACGATGCGCTAGGAGCCATTCCACGTTTAATCGACATGGGCGTGGAAGCTTTCCTTCTCGCCTCCGCCCTGACCGCCATTATCGGCCAACGACTCGTTCGGTGCATTTGTCCCGAATGCAAGGTTGAACGAACGGATGCCGCCACGGTCCTGGCAGATCTTCGAGTGGAATTGCCGGACAACATCCCCCCGACTCTCTGGACAGGGAAAGGATGTCACGCATGCGGTCAGACAGGCTTTAAAGGCCGAGCAGGTATTTACGAAATAATCCAGATTTCAGAGGAACTACATGGGCCTATCGTGCACGGCCCGGATATGGCAGGTATTCGGGCAATTATCCGACGGGATCGGATGCCAACGATGTTTGATGACGGACTCATGAAAGCCCTTCAGGGAATCACCACTCTCGAAGAAGTGTTGAGGGTGACCGGTGGCTAATTTTCAGTACCGCGCCATCGACGCCCATGGGAAGCCGATTGAGGGAGAGATGGCGGCGCCTGATCTTTTCCACCTGGAACGCCAGCTCCAGGACATGGGACTCTGGCTCGTGCGCACATTGGAATCCAAACCGAAGTCCCTCGCACGAACCACTCACAAAAGAGGGAGAGTCAATCCCCGCGATCTTATGGAATTCTCCACACACATGTTCACTCTCCTCGAGGCCGGCATTCCCCTTACCCAGGCTTTAAAAAGTTTGTCGATTGAGACACCCAACATTCATTTGCGTTCGACCTTACATGCCATCTTTCAACAAGTCGAAGCCGGAAACACCTTGCATGATGCCATGAAGCAACACCCCAGAATTTTTCCTCCTCAAATCACCAATCTGGTGCATGCCGGGGAAGACAGCGGCACATTGACCGAGACCTTCAAAGAATTAGAACGATATCTGGATTGGCTCGATCAGTTCCGTGGAGACATGCGCCAGGCTACCATATATCCGAGCATTGTCATGATAGCGGTGATCGGATTGCTGGTGCTGCTCTTTACGTTCGTCATTCCCCGGTTTGTCCCTATCCTGGAAGGTCTGCATGTGCCTCTCCCGACTATCACCGTTCTCATCATCACCCTCAGTGAACTCTTCGTCGGGAGCTGGTGGCTCTGGAGTTCGTTCCTCCTGCTCGGCCCAATGGTGTGGACCCTGGGACGAAAATACCTGCCGGGATTCGCGCACTGGCGGGACCGCATGATCTTACAACTCCCAGTTCTGGGGGAACTCATCCGGATGCTCACGATATCCAAATTTGTTCAAAACTTTGCCGTCTTGTATCGAGCCGGCATCCCTGTTCTGCAAAGCCTGCAACTATGCCAGGGACTGGTGGGCAATTCTGTCATGGAACGGGCGCTTCAGGACACACAGCGCGCCGTGTCCGAGGGCTCCACCATCAATGAATCATTAAGCCGTCATCCGGTCTTTCCGGCAATGGTGATTCAAATGATCTCGGTCGGGGAAGCCACCGGGACATTACCCCACACACTCATGAATGTGGCTCATTATTATAATCGGGAAATTCCGCGCAGAATCAAAAAAGTTTTTGGCATTCTCGAGCCTCTGATTACTTTAGGATTAATCGCGATTGTGGGTATTGTCGCCCTATCCCTCTTTATGCCCATGATGAGTTTAATGGGTGGAATCCATTGACAGGCAACCTTCGCCACCCCGGCGTTGCCTTACCTTCCCCGCCCCGCCACCAGAATGCCTCTGACCCGGAAGCCGGAATGATCCTCATTGTTTTTATCGGCCTGTTGGCGATTCTATCTATAGGGTTCGCTGTTGTGTCGCCCTCCATGGTCAGAGTCTGGGATCCAACGAATGAAGACCGTGAAATCCGTGATCTTCAGCTCATCGCCAACGGAATCATCTCGTATCTTCGACAGAACCACGCGTTCCCCCCTTCGTTACTCATCCTTGCCCCTGACTTTGTGCCATTGCCTCAAGCCCGGATGACGCTAAACGCACGAGGATTTCCCCGCTATTATGCGGTGCATCCCTCCATAACCGGATTCCAAAACTCGACCGGACTGACTGGCGGTGAACTCGTCAATGCCCGGTTTCTTCTCATATCCAATCTCGCACAAGATGCGGCTCCGGCCATCACCACACCCGCCTCCTTTGAAACCTGGTGGAACATGAATGACAGCACGACTCCTCCGCTCATTATTCATCGTGGAACGATCAGCCATCTTTTTTATATGGTAGACCTTATCCCCAAGGGAAATGGGGGAAGTTTTTCCATTGACCATCAACCCACTCATTCCAACGGCGCTCTTCTTCCAACCCATAGCCGCCTTCACCTTTTAGGCACCGAAATCGGTTTGGACGAGGACAATAGCTACAACATCCCTGATGTTGAATTCTCTCTCACCACCAATACCGGTTATTGGTTCGACCCCTTGTGCGTCGCCACCAAACGATGGAATCCTCTCTCTCCGCTCTGTTAAGCGGAAACATTCTCGAGACGTTCTCGCTCCCTGACCCGGCAAAAAATGACTGCTTAACCACCTCTCTAACCTGACCTCCGGCTGATCGTCCCGCCCCATTGTGGTCCTCACAAACCCGCCATGATCAATTGAAAAATTTAAGAAAATTAAGATTGGCTTTTTAAACACCGAAAGTAAGGTTGGTGGACTAACAGGCGGGATATGCCCGACTGAGAGAAGAGTACGTACACGCACCCCCGAGACAAAAGCTTCGCTGAGAAGGAGCAAGACGGGATCGGACTCATGACAAGACACAATGACTTTCCCACTCAGGCCATAGGGCTCCAGACGGCCTCGATCGCATTCGAGACAGGCTGGCGTCCCGGCACCGGCTTCCAGTTGATTCAGTGCGGTATCCGGAACCCCGTTCAAAGAATAGGCCGGAAATTTTTCGGATTATTTGAGGCCTCACGCTGTCTATCTACACATGGATTTACGCTTGTGGAAATGATTGGCGTCATGGCCATTATCGCCATTCTTGCCAGCCTCATTGCGCCAAACGTGATCAATCAACTGGCCGCCGCGAAGCGGGATGCGGAGGATGAACAATTGGCGATAATCGCCCGAGGCATTGAACTTTACGTTCGGCAGACCCGTTCATTTCCGGCCACACTCACCGCGCTGAGTCCCGATTATGTCGCGACCGCGCTAGGACAACTCACCACAAACCCTAATGGATTTCTTCGCTATTACTTCGTGCAACCCAATATCAGTGGATTCACCAATGCCACAGGTCTCTCCACGACGGCCCTGGCCGACGCACGATTTATGGTCGTTACCCATCTATCCCAAAATGTGAATCCCTCCATTGCCACGGATGCCGACTTTGAAACCTGGTGGAGCACCGATGAAACAGGAACACCGGATCTTAAAATTCATCGCGGGCACGTTGGTCATTTATTTCATCTCCTCAGCCTCTCGGCCAATGGGGCCGGAGGCAGTTACGCGATCGATGGGAACCCGACTGATTCCGGTGTCGGCACACTTCTGCCGCATAGTCGCTATCACTTCTCGGGAACCACGGTGAGTTTAGACGAAGCCAATACATTTAGTGTTCCAGAAACACAACTCACCCTGACCACCGAAGCCGGATTTCAATTCGACCCTGACTGCGCGGCAGGATCCAAATGGCGAATCAACAGTAGCGGTTGCTATAGCCCCTAATACTATGAACGACAACCCGCAATCACCCACATCATTTGCCGCCGCCCAGACACCTACGCCGGAGATCCCCCTGAACCTCCAGAAGACTCTGGTGAAGAAAAAACAGACGATTTTAAGCGTCAGCCTTTCAAATGGTCGATTGAAAGCCTTATCAATTGTGAAAAATACCATTGGACGGAGTTGGGAACGTCCAGGCCGGCACGTGTCTCTAGACACACTTCGCGAAGCATTGGAAGAAGCAATTCACTACACCCAATTTCCCGGCACGCACCTCGCCATGCTCGTAGACCATCCGCGGCTTGCCTCGCGGACCATTCAAATCCCTCCGATGCTCCTCACTGACCTCCTTCCCTATCTTGAACGAAAGGTCCAACAGGAAAAACCGTGGGAGGGACCAGCGGCTTGGCGATATCAGATTGGCCTGGAAACGCGAGGAAAATTACATGTCCACCTTGATATATGGCCCCAAGACTATATCGATAAGATCGTGCACATCTGCCAAGAGTCGGGCTTATCTCTTCGTCAGTTGGCTCCTCTTTCTACTCTGGCTGAGAGTCAACTCAGCACGTTGCCTGTCGAACCGGGAAAAGGTTCGATCCTGATAACCATGCTCGAAGGCAAAATCATGATTGTCGCAGGGAATGATGATGGAACCCCCATTTGGACTCGACATCTGTTCCCCGCTCAAGACTGGGTTCCACTTGGAGAGCGGGTCGGAACCGAGGCCAATCGAACGATAATGTTTATCACACAACAAACCAATTTAAAGTTTCCCTGCATCTGGTTTTGGGACGATGAAGAACGATTAACGGCGGGTGAAATACAGCCACACGTAAACACTCCCCTCATACCATACCCCATCAAGCCGGACTGGAATTACTGGCTGTGGATCGGTGCGATGCTTCCGCTCAATCTGCACAGCAACTTCACGCCCACGCAGGTTCTCCAGGCTCCGCTACGAAAGACCCTCACCAAGGCTTTCGTCGCCATGCTTGCGGTTTTTATTCTTTTCGGAGTCGGAACAACCAGCGTCATCGAAGGTTATTTAGCCAGACATCGCACAGCGATGCAGACCATGACCGACCAGGTCAGCGCCCTCCAGCAGGATTACGCGCAATGGGAAGGTCGCCTCATGTCGTTAGACACGAAACGGCAGTGGGCTCAATCCGTCAGCGAAACCACCACGCCGGAATTAGAAGGCCCATTTCTCAGCTATCTGGGATCCATTATCCCCACCCAGGTCATCTTGCGCAAAGCCTTTGTGGAGCGAACCCAGGACGGATGGAACGTGGAGCTGGACGGCAGCACTTCTACCAATCTTGCCGCCACATTGCTTGTGGTGGATCAATTCGTGCAACAGCTGGCGGATGGACCCTATCATGTGTCCCTGCATGAGGATTGGCGGGATCAACTCTTGACCCAAACCGCCACCTCAAGCCATGAACACCCACTCTATCGGTTCACCTTGAAGGGAACCATGTTATGAAGTGGCTTCGCCGTTTTGAGTGGCTCAATCCCCAACAGCTCAGAAGCACGGCCCTCGTGATGCTCCTGATTGGCACGTTATCCATTGTGGGCTGGGTGAGTCTGGATAAACTTTTCGCCATTCAGAAGCGCCAATCGTTGACTCAAGATGCGATCGGCTTGGAACAACAGGTATCGGAGCTTCGCTCTCAATACCTTCAGGCTCGTCCGGAAGCGCTTGACACTCACCTCCAACTGGCTGAACAGCGCTTACTCCAAAACTTCACCCATTTGGCGCAATGGGCACAAATGCTTCAAACCGACGGCAAAAAGCGGAATCTCCTCATCCAGTATCGGATTCTGAGCACAGAACGCACCACGGCTCCCATACAGGGAGTGACATTGGTCCCGTTGGAAATTCAGGTCAACTCGCAAGGAAACCCCCATGCGTATCGTTCCTATCTTCAGTTCCTAAAAGCCCTGACCAGATCCGGACCAAGAGTCGACATTCAGAATGTGACGGTCATGGGTGATGGTCAACAAGCCACTCATTTAACCATTGGATTGTCGGTATGGATGAAAACCAACGATTCCGTCGAGCTTTAAAAAATCCGTTTGTCACGGTGGGTCTGTGTCTTCTCGCAGGATTCGCAGTCTATACCAATATCGTGGATACGGCATCCGATGCACCGGGAATCATCTCCGTGGGGCTGAATCGGCTGCTTTCTGCCCCGACTCTCCCTCCCCTTACCTCTACGGGGCGACCCCATGAGGATGAGGCTGGTCAATGGATCGAATACTCAAGCCGTGATCCTTTTGGCCCCATCGCAGCGGCCTCTCGGGAACAACCGGACCCGGCTTCGTTGGGAGCGGACCAAACAGGGGAGAAGCAGGTGACGAATACCTTTACCCTTAAAGCCATTGCCGTCGAAGGCGAACATCGGAGTGCCGTGATCAACCGGACCGTCGTGTATGAAGGCGAAATGATTAACGGATATCAGGTCCTGTCCATTCAGCCCAAAGGGGTATGGCTCAAACATCAGGGCAAAAACCAATGGATAACATTTTCAAAAAAAACAACGTCATAACTCTCCTCATCACTCCATGAAAGACGACATGCGCCACAACACCATAGTGATTCCTCAGACCTCCATGATCTCCGGTCGACCGTCCAACGGAGCATTCATCACATGTGGCGCACGGGTTTTTCAAAGTCTGGCTCTTTTGGGCATGTTCAGCCTGTGGGGATGCACCACCGCCAATCCAGATGCAGACCGGTCAATCTCCGATGCCAACACCACACAGACTACACAGAGACTTTCCCTGAGCTCAGATTTGGCGGCACCATCCGGGAACAACCCTCAGGCGACATTTTCCCTCGAGGATCGCATGTTGCTCACCAGCGATCTCCCCAAGCCTCCGACACCGCCACCTGCCCCTTCTATGGGGCCCTTGTATTCGTTTCGCGCACAAGATCTGCCGGTCATTGACGCGTTGGCATTGTTTGCTCGGAGCAACCATTTAAATATTGTGGCCGGACCCGACATCACCGGCACCATTACCGTTGATTTTCATCATCTGCCTCTTGAACAGGCGATGTCGGCCATTTTGGAAGCCCATGGTTATTACTGGGAGCACCACCAGAACCTGATCCAGGTCAGACAATTTAAGACGAAAACATTGAACGTCGATTACATCCGTCTCGTTCGGAGTGGAACAGGACAAAACCGCGCGCAGCTCAGCTCCGGTTCCAGCGGGGGGAGCGGAGGCGGCGCATCCCAGGACACCGGACAAATCACGGTGAACCAGGAGGACGAAATAAAGTTCTGGGAAGAATTGGAAACGCAAATTAGGACTCTGATGTCCGAAGAGGGACGACTCGTGGTCAATCGTCTCTCAGGAACCATTCAGATTACCGATCGGTATAAACGGGTCGATGAAATTGACGATTTTCTCAAAAGTGTTCACCAGGCTCTGTACCGACAGGTAGAGATCGAAGTGCGGATTTATGAAGTCGCTCTGGATGATCAGTACAGTCTGGGTATTGATTGGAGCAGGATTAATTTTGATGGCACAAATGGCGCCATTGCCCTCGCAAACATAATTACCGCGCCCTTCGGAGGTTTCATGGCAAAAGCTGCCACGACCACCATCTCCTTCGAGGATGGGAGTTTTGATGGAGTGCTCACAGCACTGGAAGAACAGGGTGACGTTCGTGTGGTCTCTCAACCTCGCGTGGTCACCATGAATAATCAACCGGCCTTGGTTAAAGTCGCCACAGATCAACCCTTCTTTTCCTCAACCGTTGCTCAAGGGACTGCCGGGAGTGGCAATATTGTGACTGAGCAGGTGCGATCCGTCACGGTAGGCTTGGTCCTTTCCGTTACCCCTCAAATTTCCGAGGATGGGTGGATTATGCTGGATGTGACCCCTATTCTTTCCCGACTTCGTGCCATTGAGAAGTCCCCAGCCGCTCTCAATGGGGGGGAGGGCGGGTCCACTGCTCCGGTTTTAGATGTCAAACAATCCTCCGGATTGGTCAGGTTGAAAGATGGAGAAATGGTCATTATCGGTGGACTCATCCAAGAAGAATCCTCAGAAACCGAACGCAAGGTTCCTCTCTTAGGGGACATTCCCTACCTTGGTCGCTTATTTAAGGGAACGTACACAGCTAAAAGGAAAAGCGAACTGGTCATCTTTCTCTCCCCTAAGATTATACGAGCCTCATGATGACGACGTTAGATCTCAGCATGTGCTATCAGGAATTGGGGTTTTCTGAACCCCCATTTCGCCTCACACCCGATACCGATTTCTTTTTTCCCGGCAGCCACCATCTGGAAGCGCTGAATCATCTCCGATTTGGCATTGCCAGTGGTGGACTCACTATGCTGACGGGGGAAGTGGGTCTCGGCAAAACCCTGTTGTGCCGGCACCTGCTTCGCCATCCGCCGACCGGGGTCCGGTTCGCGTACCTCATGAATCCGGATCAGTCCTATTCTGATTTACTTGTATCCATTTATGAAGATTTGACCGGGACACTACCTGAGGATCAGTCCCTTGGGGCCTTACAACGAGAACTGCCTAAGCTGTTGCTCCGGCTGGCCGTGGAAGGAGAACGGGTCGTCGTGTTGGTGGACGAAGCCCACCGGCTCAGTGGAAAAGTCCTGGAAGGACTTCGGCTTCTCTCCAACCTGGATACCGAAAAAGATAAGTTGATGTGTCTCCTGCTGGTTGGACAACCGGAGTTGGAACAAAAGTTGGCGACTCGGGCCTTCCGACCATTACGACAGCGCATTAGCGTTCGCTATCGCCTTGAATCATTTACCTGGCGGGAGACTCGTGCGTACATCCGACATCGACTGCATATCGCCGATGCCCGACACCGATTTCATCTTGGTGTGGGAGTCCTCTGGCTCATTTATGCGTGGAGTCGTGGAGTCCCGCGCCGCATCAATCAACTGTGCGACCGGGCCCTGTTAGCCGCTTATGCTCAGGGCCGACATACGGTGACTCCCATGATGATCTGGCGCGCAACCAAAGAATTTCTTCCGTAACAAGGGATCACGGAAAACCAACAGACCATGAGTATCATCGCAGACACCCTCCAGCGACTTCAGACCCAGACCAAAAATGACGGGACTGAGACGGCCCAGCAGGCACCCCTTGTCCTTCCACCTAAAGTGAGAAGAGAACCGGGTTGGCACCACCGGCCCTCTCCATTAAAGTTTTGGTTGATCGGGATCGGCATGACAATCGGCTTAAGCAGTCTAGGCATGGGTGCCTACTGGATCGGCTTACATCTGGACTTCGGCATGCCAACGGAAGCCTCTTCTTTGCCCGGACAGCGTGTGGCTCTGTCGAACTCTTCTCCGCTTTTAGGGACTCCACCTGATGATTCGGGTTCTGAAGCCACGCAGCTACCAACTGCTGAACCTGAAGAGAGTCTTCCAGTATCAGCTGCCCAGGAACCGGATGAGGCATCGCCCACATCCCAAGATGGTGCGTCAATGGAGCCATCCTCTCCATTGAAGGTCGAACATGCCCTCCCCATACAACCCGTGGGAAAAAATCCGGCCTCCCCCGCACCTGCAACACGATTAATAACCCCCACATCCGAAGACCCTAAACAGATAACCGCGGGCACATCCCTCTCAACGCCACGCACAACCACAGACGTAGCACCGAACCAGCCGAGCACTGATTCGAAGAAAATTGCAACCGGTCCTCCAGTCATAGTCCTTGCCCAGGCAGAACAACGTGATTCGGCCCTTGTCGAAGTCGCATCCGTCAATGAGACAGGCACACCCATCCCGTTAGAAGCCGATTTAGAGGAAGAGCCAATCAATCTGAATGAACTCACAACCATCACCTCTCTTGTGAGTGACGAGCCTTCTGCCCCTGTCAACACGGCAGCCCTTTCTCTGAAAAACGAAAGGATTCAGGTGAACGCTCAAAACACAGGTCCACCTCAGCGATCTTCTGCCAACTTGCTCCATCACGCCCGAGAACTTATCCAAAACGGTGAATACAAAGAGGCGCAAGCCATGCTTTCCCCCCTCTTCCATGATCCTCCCGTCACCTGGGAACCATGGTTTTGGATGGGCACGGCATATTTGGGAGCAGGCCAGCTTGAGCAGGCCGATCAATATTTTTTGAGCGGCCTCGCACGTAACGACAAAGTTCCGCAATTGTGGATCCAACGAGCTCTGGTGGCCCAGCAACAAGGGAGCTTCCAACTAGCGGTGCATGAACTTCGGCAGGCCGAAGCACTGCAACCGGAATTGCCTCATATTCATTTGAATATGGGCTATGCCTATGAGCAAATGGGGAATAACCGGTTAGCGAATCAATATTTTGGTAGGTTCTTACAATTAACAGAAGGCCAGCCGGAGTTCTTTTCTACCAGAAAAAAATTGTTTGCCCGCTTGTCCTCACTAACCAAGACGCGGGGCTCAATAATGGACTACCCCCCAGGCCTGAGGAAAGAGCAATAACCAACGGAATCGCTGGCGTCTGAAGACGCCCTCGCCATCAAATTTCCGGCCGGTTCACGGCCTAAAGGAGTCATTATGGTTGGCGGCGATGCACCATGCTCAAAGTTCATTCGGCTCGCTCAGGACGCAGGACTAGTCGCCTTCCCTTTGAAGGTTTCGTCGGTGGGAAAAATTCCCTTTGCTTCGGGATTTGGTCCGGAAGAATGCAGACCGATTACCACACGAGTCTTGGCTGCATCCGCCCTGGAAAAATTAGGAACCTTCGCTTGAGGATGAAACATCCTCTTCAGTTGAACTCCTCCCATTACCAGGGCAGTCTGCAGGTCTGAGCGATCTAATTGAAAAAGGGGACGGTAGTCTCCTTTTATTTGAAAGACTTACCCCAACTCGTGAAGGCCCATTAATCCCATGACATTCGCTCCGACCGGACATCGCGTCATTTGGTTCGTGTGGTTTCTCGTATTCCTTGGTGTGCTCCTTGGTGTTGTCACCCTGGGCCTGACGAGATATACGCTCTTTGAGGTACAAACCAACAAAATAATTGCGATGGAAGCAGGAGCGTTACAGAGGGAAATGGGTAATGCGCTGAATCATCTCGGCGTGCAGGCAGTGAAACAAATAGAAAACACCCTGGAAAATCCTCTTGCGAACACACTCAACCCCGATCCATTTCAATCCTACGAAAAAACGTTAAATGAGCGAATAGACCAGTACCCCACCGGAGACACCCACGACATTTTGAGTCAAATGCTAAAGACTGGTCAGCATCTGCAAGCCCTCGGCGTAGAGGTGCGAAAGTGGGTCCAACATTCCCGGCCAATCTTGAAAGACCTGCAATCACAGCAAACCATAAAAACGGCCAGGGAACGGTTAAAAAACTTGAAGAACCAAATTCAATCCTGGGAAGAAAAGACACGCCTGGATCAAACCATGGCCTATCGCAAAGGGAAACAGGCCCCTCCTTCGGAAGGGTTGGTATTCTCCGAGGACTTGCTCGCACATCAGATTCGCAATGCCGCCCTAGGTGTTTCGATTATTCAGACAGAATTGGGGAATCTGTCCGTTTTAATGGAAACTCTTTATGGCGAACGCAATCCCGATCGGCTCGTCGATTTAAAAGATTCCCAATTGCAACAAAATTTGATTCGACTCTCGCTGGGAATGAATATGCTAGTGGGGGACCCGCCCATTCCAAACGACACCGTTCAAAAGATTCTTCAGGATTTAGGGTCAATCTTCTTTGGTCAAGGATATACGATAGACAGGACTCATCAAACCATAGGGCTAGGCTCTGGAGGTCTGTATCGTTTTAAAAAAAATTCTCTTCGTCTGGAGTCGGAACGTGCGGAATTCTATGTACGCTTGGAGGACATAAAAGAACAGATTGGTGAAGCTCAAGTGTCATTCGCCAAACTGGCGTCCCAACAAACCCAAGAAGTGACAAACAAATTCGAAAACTCCTTTGCGCAAAGCTGGAGGTTCATGTTGACCCTCAGTCTGATATGTGTAGCCGGATTTTTATCCACGGCATGGATTATTTCCAGGTGGATTCACAAACAATTGACGCTGCTAGAGACCTCGAAAACCCAGGCTGAGGCCGCAGTACAAGCCAAATCCCAATTTTTAGCCACCATGAGCCATGAAATTCGCACCCCCATGAACGGGGTGATCGGGATGACGGGCCTCTTACTCGAAACCGATCTGACCTCGCAGCAACGCCAACTGGCCAACACCGTGCGGTCCTCCGGCGAAACCCTGTTAACCCTCATTAACGATATCCTCGATTTCTCCAAAATCGAGGCCGGCAAGCTAGAGTTCGAGATCATTGATTTCGATCTGCGCACCACCCTGGAGGACACGCTCGACTTGCTGGCCGAGCCAGCCGGCACAAAACAATTAGAACTCGTGGGGCTGATTTCCAGCACAGTGCCGACCGCTCTGCAAGGCGACCCCGGGCGCCTGCGGCAAATTCTCATGAATTTAGTGGGCAATGCCATCAAATTTACGGCCCGCGGTGAGGTCGTCGTCCAAATTCAGGACCTCGATGACACTTCCGACACCGTCACTATTCGGGTGGAGGTTCTCGATACCGGCATCGGCATTGCCCCTGAGGCCCACGCTAAACTCTTTCAACCCTTTTCGCAGGCCGATAGTTCGACTACCCGCCAGTTTGGTGGCACCGGCCTGGGCCTGGCCATCTCCAAACAACTCGTAGAGCAGATGGGCGGAACCCTGGGGGTGGAGAGCAGACTGGGGCAGGGCAGCACCTTTTGGTTTACCGCGTGTTTGACTAAACAACCTGTCCCCGCACGGTCCCATACACCCGGCAACACTTGCCTGGTGGGCGCCACCGTCTGCGGAGTCGACGATCACCCCACGAATCGTCAATTATTGGCGCAATACTTTCGAGACTTTTGTATGACCGGCTTTCTGGCCGCCACTCCCACGGATGCTCTGGCTCTTCTCCGCCAGGCGGCTCACCACGGCAAGCCCGTGGACCTCGCCATCATTGATATGGAAATGCCTGATATGGATGGACTGCAGTTAGCTCGCACCATTAAAGCTGACCTGAACATCGCGGCCGTGCGCCTCGTGCTACTCACCTCCTTGGGGACGCGGGGCGATCACAAGGCCGCGCAAGAGGCCGGGTTTGTCGGCTATATGACCAAGCCCATTCGAAAAAACCAGTTACAAGTCTGCCTGGAAACAGTCATGGGCTATGAGCCCATGGGCCCCAACGCCCTCTCGCCCCCGTTGATCACATCCCACCAGCTGCAGGAATGGCCCCGGCCAAAGCGGGCGCGTATTCTGGTGGCCGACGATCATCACGTCAATCAGCAATTAGCGGTTATGATGGTGGAACGCCTCGGGCACCGTGCCGATGTGGTGGCGAATGGCCGAGAGGCCCTCGAAGCCCTGTCCCGGATTACCTATGATGCCATTCTGATGGATTGTCATATGCCCGAAATGGATGGATATGAGGCCACACGCGCGATTCGTGGGCAGGAAACGAAAGAAGGAACCCATAAAGAGTTAGGTGGCAAAGAGCCCATACACTCTCAAACCTTTCTTCTGACCTCTGACACCTCTCTGCCCATTTCCAAACACATGCCCATCATTGCCCTCACCGCCAATGCCATGCAGGGGGACCGGCTCAGATGCTTGGAAGCGGGAATGGACGATTACCTGAGCAAGCCTATTCGTCCCGAAGAGCTGATCCGCGTATTGACAAAATGGCTGCCTCAGCAGAATTTCACGATTCCCACTCAGGAAGAAGGCCCATACCTCCTGCCCCATTCACCTCCCTCCGGACAGCCTGCAGTCAACACCAAAACCTTAAAGGAACTCGAAGAAATTGGAGGCCGGGCGTTTCTGGAGTCCATGATTCAGAAATTCGTCGAGGACGCCCTCCAGTGCGTCACCCTCATCGAGCACGCGTTGGACACACAAAACCTCACCCAATTGAATGAGGCTGCTCACGGCCTTAAGGGGATTTCCCGAAACATGGGTGCCGACTCATTAGCACAATTAGCGGGTGAAATTGAAGCCACCTGTAAGGCCGGAGAGCCAGCCGCCCTGTCAGGCTGGGAACCCCAAATTCAAGACGTTTTTCAACAAACCCGGAAGGAACTTGAGGATATTTTTGATAGATCGAAAGAAGGGACACATTGATATAGGAAAATCTCACCTGTATGCTCCCCGCCACTTTTCCTGAAAGACTTTTCCACCAGAACCATTCTTTCCTGCTCCTCACTTCTTTCGATATCAAGTAGACCGTTACATCAAGTTTCATTGGGATTGACCGACAAAAATAAATGTCCGATACCATTCCCAGGAGAGAAGAATCACATAGAAATCGATGAAACGT
Organism: Nitrospira sp. T9; assembly: GCF_052156535.1. Lineage (NCBI taxonomy): Bacteria > Pseudomonadati > Nitrospirota > Nitrospiria > Nitrospirales > Nitrospiraceae > Nitrospira > Nitrospira sp. T9. Next base: position 171,413 of record NZ_JBQKUP010000039.1, on the reverse strand, counting down.
CTGACCGATCTCCATGTTGGTGGCCGGTTAACCAGGACTCATTCTGGATGATGACGTTGATCCTTTTGATGTCATACGGACTACAATGATTTCCCTACAGCAATGCCAAAATGCCACGATTCTCATCGTGGATGATCAAATGACCAACATCATGTTCTTGGAGAGCATTCTAAAAAATGGCGGGTACACTCAAGTCCATTCCACCCAAGATCCCACTCAAGTGATACCTCTGTTTAAAGAACTCGATCCAGATCTAATTTGCCTTGATATCCGCATGCCTGAACTTAATGGGTTTCAGGTAATGGGACAACTCCAAATCATTCACAAGCACGGGTTTCTCCCCATTCTGGTCCTGACGTCAGAAGAGGACCGGGAAACCCGCCTCCGAGCATTAGAATCAGGGGCCAAAGACTTCCTGCCTAAACCATTCGATAGGGTGGAAGTGTTAATGCGAATTCGTAATTTACTGGAAGCCAGCCTACTCAATAAAACGGTGTCCCAACAAAATGACATATTGGAAGAAACCGTCCGGATCCGTACCAAAGAGCTCAAGGACACTCAACTGGAAGTAGTCCACCGCCTTGCCCGTGCAGCCGAACATCGAGACAATGAAACCGGCGCGCATATCATCCGCATGGCTCACTTTGCCGTGGCTTTGGGACGTGCCGCCGGCATGTCTGAAGACGAGTGTGATGTCCTCTTTCACGCGACCCCCATGCACGACGTCGGGAAATTGGGGATTCCGGACCGGATCCTCTTGAAACCCGGAAAATTGGATCACGAAGAATTTGAAACCATGAAACAGCATACCGTCATCGGGGCCAAACTCCTCTCCAGCAGCCAATCACCCATCCTACAAATGGGTGAGGTGATTGCACTCACCCACCACGAAAAATGGGATGGCTCCGGCTATCCGAATCGCATTGCCGGGGAAGATATTCCGATAGTCGGCAGAATTTGCGCCATCGCCGATGTTTTTGATGCGCTCTCATCCAAACGATGCTACAAAGATCCCTGGCCCCTGGAGAAAACGCTCAAGGAGATTCATCCCCTAATAGGTAAACAGTTCGATCCCCATCTGGTAGACCTGTTTTATGAACTCATGCCTGTGATCACCGACATTCAGCGAACCCACACGGATATGGAGATTCCCAAATTCGACCTGCTGAAAACCCACAACCACGCCTAAGCAACTCGCTCCCACCCTTTGGGCTCAATACATCCGTTTCGTTCCTCTCCCCCTCATTCACCCACTTGCTCCTTTTTTGTCAGTATGCTTGATTTTCTCATCCCCATTTGACCTTCGAAGAGTGTTCCCTTCATTGCGTATTTAAATAGACCCGTGTGGTCAAGAGGATTTGGCCCTCTTCCCAAAATCCTTTGGCTCCAGGCGAATTCCCCACGAGTCTGATTGGTGCGTGGATGTAATGACCCCTTGGGATATCGCGGGATAAATGACCTGTCTCAACTTCCCTCATAGTCCATGGCACTCCATCCGCATTTCTTTGTTACTTTTTTCCCGGACCTCCCCTTAATTTTACATTCCTTCCTTCCGACAAAGTCAGTAGCAACACTGTTGTAGAAAAACAGCCCACAACGGGGCAGATAATCTGCGTATTCTTTGCCCCATGACCACATACAACCCCAGGTCTCAATTGTCAGACAAACCCGATCATGACTTATGACTGAAATCGTGAGTTAACATGTCCTTCGTTCGACTTCATGCAACCGCTCTGCGACTGGGATTGTACATCAAGATTGAGGGATCCTGGTTCAGTCATCCGTTCCCAACCAATTCATTCAAAATCGAATCGGTGAAAGACCTCGAAACACTTCGTGGACTCACGAAGGTCAAGCTGTATTTCGATCCAGATCGTTCAGAGCCCGAAAGGATTCATTCAGACCACATCAAGGCGTTTGACCGGAAGGGTGTTCAAAGTACAGTAGAACCGGACAAAGAACTTTCAAACGAATCTGAGACCATCACCCCACACGATTCCTCAGAGGAGGAAGCAACTCCGGAAGATCCTATACAACGAAAAATCGCGCAACACCAAGCCTTCCAGGTCTACCAGGAACATTTGCAAGCAGTTGGTGGTCAATTTCAGGAGGTGGTGCAAGAAGCCAAACAGGTCATGCAGGACGTGATCACTGGCCGCCCTCGAGGACTCCGGACGGCCCAGAAAATTGTCGGAGAGCTTTATGAGATTCTCGATATCGCTGACAACTCGAGAGCACTGCTCAACCTTATCGGTTCCAACGAACCAAATGAGGAATTTTTCCTGCATGCGCTCAATGTCTGTTCATTATCCCTCATGGTCGGGCAGGATTTAGGATTATCGCGGGAAGACGCTGAAAAACTGGCTCTCGGAGCTCTGTTTCATGACATTGGTGAACTCAAGTTTCCGGCAGAGCACTTATTACGAAAAGGGTTGATGTCTGCTTCCGAACGGAAAAACTTTTTGAGTACGCATCCGAAATACGGTGTGGAGCTAGCCGAGAAATTGCCTAATTTCCCCTATGAAGCGATTGACGTGATTCGCCAGCACCATGAACGCCTGAACGGATCAGGATTCCCAACAGGGAAAAAAGACGATCAAATCAGTAGGTTCGCCAAAATCGTCATGGTGGTGGATGAGTATGATGAATTGTGCCATCACCCGGATCCAGCCAAATCTCTCATTCCCTCAGAGGCCCTATCCTATTTATACGTCAAATGCCGGCACACACTATGGCATGATGTGGTCGTTTCGTTAATCAGTCAGTTGGGTGTCTACCCTCCAGGCTCATTGGTTAACTTGAGTAATCAGAAGATTGGAATCGTTACCAGCGTGAATCTCGCGAACCGGCTCAGGCCGGTCATCCTCGTGTATGATGAACACACCTCTTCGGATGAACCGATTATTTTGAACCTGTCTGAAGAGGATGAGTCGCTCTCTATTGTCAGTGCCATTCGACCCGCTGACCTTTCTGCCAAAATCAGGGAATGCCTCAATCCTCGTCGAATCATCAGCTACTTTCCCTCTGCTTCTTCCACAGAATCCGGTGTCGGAGGTCTGCGCACTCTGGCCGGATCCACATAATCCCTGCAAAGGAACGCCTCGAAAGACCATTCTCACGAACACACCTTTTGTCTTGTGTTAGGTGGAGACCTATGAGCGAAAGGGCTGCCCAACGATCTGACGGATCCAGGCCACCCATGTACTCTTCGCTTCAAGGGGAGGCTCGGGATCAGGATACTCCACCCACAACTCCTGATTCCCAAGATACTGCTCACCAATAAAGATGCGTTGGGTTCGTAATTGACGATAGCCCCTCTCATGCAACATAGCAATGAGAGCTTGTAGGACCTGGTCTTCCGTAGGAACGGGATCGATATCTATCTGAAGCGATTCATAGCGGAGCCTGGCCTGGAATCCTCCCTCACGGGGAATGACATGGATTTGCCGATTAAACCCACGGTCACGGTCATCCAACCCGGCAACATGAAAGATATGGACGTGAGGAGATGTGGAACTCATACGCGTAGGGCCTATCATACCTCCGTTTGTCATCTTCGCATAAGAGGAAAAATGCCGTCGAGCCCTCGGAGGCTCTTCCAGTCTTTGCCCGTCCCCATACAGACTCTCTTCAGCCCACAACATGCCTTCGTCCAAAAGTATGCGCTCTCGGCTGGGATCATAGGCCACCATTTTCCGCTGACTCCTCTTGCACTCACTGGTGTGCTTTTCGTATCGTGTTCCCGAAGTTTTGTCACTGAATGCTGGGGGAATATTTGTGTCGTATCCCTCTTTTCATGTATTCCCATAAGATCCCATGCCAAGTCCGCTGTCCCTTCAAAACTCGGTTGAACGCCCTCAAAAAAATAGGGGTCAGGTCTTAGCTCTAGCCCTGCTTGTAGCCACAGTGGTCTTCGTGGTGGACCTCTTCCTTCCTATGGGAGTCGCCGAAGCGGTCCCTTATGTCGCTAGCGTCCTGATTGCCCTCCGGTCTCCGGATAAAAATGATCCGTTGCGTCTAGCAGGACTCTGTACTTTTTTAACAATAATCGGGTTTTATTTTTCACCGTCTGGTGCAGAACCATGGATTGGCATGACAAATCGGTCGATTGCCTTATTTGCCATTTGGTCGACCGCCCTGTTAGCCATGCAGGTGAGAGAGGCTGACGAGGCGACTCGTGACCAGAGTTCCATGCTGACTGGCATATTGTCGAATATGCCGGCCGTGGCATTTCGAATCGATCAGGAAGGGGTCATGCATGATTCCTTCGGTCGCGGCCTGGCTCGTTTCGGCCTAAAAGAACTGACCGCCATCGGCCGTATTCCCCTGGAACCACCCGATCAGATAAAAACCCAGATCAAGGAAGGAACGCTTTCCAATTCAGTGTTTTACGAGAGCAATGGCATTTTGCAGGGGAAGCCCTGGTGGTTTTTAAATTGTCTGTGCAAATTGGAAGGCGACCAACCGGGGCTCATAGGGTTTGGCATTGACATTACTGATCGTAAGCGTGCAGAGCGACGCCTGGCCTTGCATGATGTCATCGCAGATATCCTGACCACCGCGTCTAGCATTTCAGAAACATATCCTCAAATCCTCAAAGCCATTTGCCACACGCTGGAATGGAAGGTGGGCATCCTCTGGCGAATGGACTATCAGCGACAGGCCCTGGGAGCGGCCCTCATTTGGCCCTCGGACTCTCCTCAAGCTCAAGCCATGTCATCAGCACATTCCGGTTGGGCGCTCACGCCTGCTGTAGGACTAGCAGGGCAGGTGTGGGCCACTCGAAGTCCTCTCTGGATCAAGGACCTTGCCGACTACCCAAAAGATCCTAGAAGCCAGGTTGCCCTGGAAATGGGACTTCACGCCGGATTCGCTATTCCCATTTGCCTGGCTGAGAATACGAGAGCGGTTCTCGAATTTTTCTCCCCATTCCCCGAGGAACCGGATGATATGTTGCTTCAACGGCTTTCGAATATCGGTTTTCAAATTGGCCAGTATATCGAACGGGAGCATAAGGAACGTCGACTGGCCACGCATCACAGTTTAACCAATGTTCTCGCGGAATCTGCTGGATTGACTCAGGCGGCTTCCCTTATCCTGGAAGCCATTGGTGACAATTTAGGATGGGATCTCGGAGCAATTTGGACACTGGACTCCTCACAACAGGTCTTGCGTTGTCTCAATGTCTGGCATTCCCCTCACTTAAACCTGGATGCCTTTCGGCAGGAATCTCAATCGATAACCTTTGCACGAGGAGTGGGATTACCCGGTCGGGTTTGGAAAAGCGGCAAACCGTCATGGATCACCGATGTGGTATCCGACCCGAATTTCCCGCGTGCGGCTGCCGCCGCACGAGAAGGGCTCCATTCCGGATTCGCCTTCCCCATGAAATCGGGGACCGAAATTGTTGGCGTCATCGAATTTTTCCACAGAGATATTCAAAAGCCCGACGAAGAATTGTTGGCCATGTTTGCCTCCATTGGTCTTCAAATTGGCCAATTCATCCAGCGGACCGCCAAGCAAAGCCTCAATGGATAATCGATGGTCTCGTCAATTAATTTCGGCCTGATTGATTGGTAACCAACGCCATGCACGTGGGGTATCTTTTCCTGGCAGCTTTTGTGACCTATCATTCGAATCTACCGCCTCCCTCCTGAAAAATGGCTGCTACTTCTCCAGTGCTTTCATGGGTTAATGGTCTTCATTTCAATAACATACGGGGAGACCTGTATGGTGGTTTAGTGGCCGCGGTCGTGGCCTTACCGTTAGCCTTGGCCTTCGGAGTGACATCCGGACTCGGGGCCATTGCCGGTCTGTATGGAGCTATTTTTGTGGGGTTTTTCGCAGCCCTCTTCGGCGGGACTCCTGCACAGGCCTCAGGACCGACCGGTCCAATGACCGTGGTGATGGCCGGCATCATCTTGAACTTTGCCGATGAACCGGCATTGGCATTTACGGCTGTCATCCTCGGCGGGGTTTTTCAAGTCTTATTTGGACTGATGGGGTTTGGTCGGTATATCACCTTGGTCCCCTATCCGGTCATTTCAGGATTCATGAGCGGCATCGGAGGAATTATTCTCATTCTTCAGGTTGCCCCCTTTCTCGGTTTGGAAGCGAAGTCCAAAGTCGTGGCCAACCTCATGGCCATGCCTGAGTACCTCGCATCATTTTCTCTCCCCGCCATGTTGGTGGGGTCTCTCACATTGGCCATTGTCTATCTCACTCCCGCCTCTATCGGCAAACGCCTTCCCCCGGTGTTGTTGGCTCTCATCGTTGGAACGATGGTCGCTGAGATGTTCTTTCCAACTCTTCCGGTTATCGGAGATATTCCTACAGGATTTCCCACGCCGATTTGGCCGACCATGCATACCAATGCTCTCGTCGTAATGGTCGAAGAAGCCCTCGTCCTGGCATTATTGGGAACAATTGACAGCCTACTGACATCTCTCGTGTGTGACAACATGACACGGACCCAACATGACTCCAACCGGGAACTGATCGGCCAGGGCATTGGCAATATGGCTGCGGGGTTTTTCGGAGGCCTTCCTGGAGCCGGCGCTACTATGCGATCCGTGGCAAACATTCGAACCGGAGGCCGCACACCTCTCTCTGGCATGTTTATGGCAGTTGTCCTTCTCGGCACCCTGCTTGGCTTAGGACCTCTGGCCGAAAAAATTCCACTTGCGGTCCTCGCCGGTCTGCTTATCAAGGTCGGATTCGATATTATTGATTGGCGATTTCTGAAACATATGGCGCAAGCTCCACGAACCGAGGTTCTGGTGATGATCGTAGTCTTGTTGGTCACGGTGTTGATCGACCTCATCACGGCGGTGGGCATTGGCGTAGTACTGGCCAGCGTGATGTTCGTGAAGCGAATGGCCGATCTGGAACTTGAAAATCTCAGTGTGATCACGGGTACCTCGAAAGAAACACCGCTGTCGAAAGAGGAGCAACGCATCCTGGACCGAAACCGTGAGCGCATTATCATGATTCATGTGAATGGGCCGATGAGCTTCGGATCAGCTAAAGACATGGTTCGTCGATTAGAATCGGTGAAAAGTTTCAATACCTTTTCAAGCGTGGTTCTCGATCTCACATCGGTACCTTCCATCGACGGAACCGCTGCATTAGCCATCGAAGACATGCTGGTGATGGTGAAAACTCATCAGCAGGATGTCTTTTTCGTGGGTATGCGTCCGGGAGTCGCTCGAGTTCTCAAAGGACTCGGGGTGCTCGATCAGGTCCCACCTGAGCATCGATACCCTCTTCGGTTGGATGCATTACGCCACGCCGCTCATATAGGCGGATCCACTCATCCGTACGATGTCGCTCCCACAGAAATTCAATCCAAACATCCAGAACTTTCATGAGGTATGTTTTTTGATACATAGCCTTCTCTGTTTCTGAAAAAGCATTCATAGTGGAGCTGAGAAACTCGGCCCTGCACCCACTCCTTTAAAGGCCTGGATGCGAGAAAGATCACCAATCAGTGTATTGGGCCTAGTAGTATTGGTTTAATCAGTCAGACTCTATCTGGAACCATCGGTCCGAAAGGTTACCCAACTGAAATGAAGACAACAGTCCCTCAAGCGCTCATACAGAATTTCCTGAACCACACTCCAACCTGGTACAAGCTGACCATTCTTGGATTTTTAATCCTCAATCCCATCTTATTGATGAGCATTGGGTCGTTTTACACCGGATGGGTCCTCATCCTGGAGTTTATTTTTACGCTGGCTCTGGCTCTCAAAAGTTATCCGCTACAACCCGGTGGCTTGCTCGCACTTGAAGCCGTCCTATTGGGAATGACGACACCCGCTACGGTCTATCATGAAGCGCTCAATAATTTTCAGGTGATCCTGTTATTGATTTTCATGGTGGCCGGGATTTACTTCATGAAAGATTTGCTCTTGTTTCTGTTTACAAAAATTTTATTAGGCGTCCGTTCAAAAATTTTGTTGGGACTCTTGTTTTCCATCATGGGTGCCTTCCTTTCGGCATTTCTCGATGCCTTGACGGTCACGGCCGTCATCATTGCCGTCGCCTTAGGTTTTTATAACATTTACCACCGGGTGGCATCTGGCAAATCGTCTCAAACCTCTCATGATTCGACAAGCGATCATGAAATCGGCTCGCTTCACCGGGAAAATTTAGACAACTTCCGAGGATTTCTTCGAAATTTATTAATGCATGGAGCGGTGGGAACAGCATTGGGCGGAGTCTGTACTCTCGTGGGGGAACCCCAAAATTTATTGATCGCCGACAAGGCGGGCTGGGAATTTATGGAGTTCTTTTTGCGCATGGCCCCTGTGACACTTCCAGTTTTAGCCACGGGATTGTTCACCTGTATGTTTGTTGAAAAAATACGATGGTTTGATTATGGCTTTCAACTCCCGGACCCCGTTCGCCTCATTTTGGTGGAATTCGAAACTGAACAACAGAACCGACGGGATTCCGGGGACACGGCCAAGCTTATTATTCAAGCGATTGCCGGCATTTGGCTGATTGTTGCTTTAGCCTTTCACCTGGCGGAGGTGGGAATCATTGGACTCACGGTGATCGTATTTATTACCGCCTTTAACGGGATTATCGAAGAGCATCAACTTGGAGAGGCGTTTAAGGAAGCGCTTCCTTTCACGGCTCTCCTCGTCGTCTTTTTCGCCATTGTAGCGGTCATCCAGGATCAGAATCTGTTTTCCGGCATCATCGGGTATGGATTAAGTTTGCAAGGATCTCATCAAATCGGCATGTTTTATCTGGCCAATGGTATTCTTTCGGCTATCAGTGACAACGTCTTTGTTGCGACGGTTTACATTCAGGAAGTGCTCCGTGCCTTCCAGGCGGGAACCATTACCCGCGACCAATTTGACCTTTTGGCCGTTGCCATTAATACCGGCACGAATATCCCCAGTGTGGCAACCCCTAACGGACAAGCCGCATTTTTATTTTTATTAACCTCCTCACTGGCTCCAGTTATCCGCTTATCCTATGGAAAAATGGTATGGATGGCACTTCCCTATACGTTGACCATGGCAAGTGTCGGCCTGTTTTCCGTGTATTTTTTGTTGGATCCGACGACAGCATATTTATACGAGACCGGACTCATCCAACACCATAGCTTAAGTATCCCGGGCAATCCCACAGAACCGCCGGCACATTAATGATTGGAGAAGTCAGATAATAGGATAGGGAAAAGAAACGGCATCTCTGCAGCAAGGTTGACGCATGGCTCGATACAAGAGAGGAATGAAATGGTGAATCACTTCTGAAGCCAAATTGTTTGTTGTCGCCCTCGCCCCTTATTACGGGGCGAGTGTCGCCACAGTTTCATTGCCCTGAATCACTCGTTCCGGATAGAGGACAATTTCCACACGACGATTTTGAGCTCTTCCCTCTTCGGTCTCATTCGTCATCACCGGTCGCATATCAGCATAGCCCGTCGCTGAAAATTGTTTTGGATCCATTCCGGTTTGTTCAATCAGATACCGTAACACTGTCGTGGCGCGGGCGGTTGAAAGTTCCCAATTAGTGGGGTACTGTTTTTGTAGTTGTCCATAGATACGGTGGTTGTCCGTGTGACCTTCCACTTGAATATTTTTTCCCGGCACGGTCGCTAACACCTGGCCCACCTGCTTCATTATCCTGAGGCCCAGAGGGGTCAAATCTGCTTCACCCGATTCAAACAGGACTTGTCCCAGCATGGTCAGGACTAATCGATCATGATGTTGGGTCACCACCAGACTGTTGCCAAATTTGTCCTCAAGCGCCTTGGTAATGCGATCTATCTCCTCTCCGACTGTGAGAACTTCATATTTGACCTTCTCCAGTTGCGCTTCCTGAGCCTCCCGAGCTTTTCGGACCAATTCCAATTCATGTTTTAAACGCTCCACTTCTTTGAGCCGGGCCTCCAACCCCAAAAGCTCTTTTTCCAACTGACCATTCTGTTCACGAAGGTGAGACATCTGTCGGATTTGCCCATCTAAACCCGACCTGACCTTTGTGAGGGCGGCTGCCAAATCGTGAAAATCCACCGGCTCTCCTCCAAAAAGTGGATCGGTCAAAGAACCGGCTCCTTCCGAGTTTACGAGTTTTCGAATTTCCGTATACAATGCTTCCACTTCTTGTTGGACGGCGGCTAATTCTTCTTCCTTCATTTGATCTTGCACTTCAACGGTATGCTCAAGAGCCGTCTTGGTTTCTTGAAGCTGCAGGACTTCAGTTTGCTTCTCTTCAACAGCCTGCTGCAAGCGTTCAAGTTCCGCTATCGTGGACTCATGATTTTTTTCGTATTCTTGGAGGGCACGTTCATGTGATTGTTGACTCACACACCCGACCACCACGGTACATGCCACTGCCACAAGTAAAGTGTTCCCCAGTTTCATAGTGCCTGCTCCTTCACGTTTACCGCCTCTCCTCACCTCAGGTTCTCTACTATCAATGACACCTGAGCATTCAAGACTGGTTGGTAACTTTGGGCCTATATGGCTTCAATCTTCTCTTCTGGGTGCCATGGCCAACCTTAGTGACCGGGAAGGCTTCCGCCACCAGAGAGAGCAGTGAAGATTATTCTCGGCATTCTGGATAGGACACTTGAGAAAACCTGCAGGAACAAGGAAGAAGCTGCTCAAAGAGGTCAGAATGACCTGTTAATATCCCCAAGGAGCACCACCGACACTGTTTCAATTCGCAGGGGATCAATGGGGAAAGATGAAAGGAGAAAATGTTGGCGCGGAGGGGTATTGGGAATGGGAGAGGTTTAATCGTTATCTCTCGTGCTCACCAACCGAGAGCTGTCCAAGCCATGGTTCATCGGAAACTATCGTCTTTATCACGATTACCGGCTTCGTCCCTCACCGAAGGGACACCTCGTGGATTATCCCCACCTGGTACTGTGCCATATGCTGAGCCAAGTGCGTGACGCTCGAATCCATCATTTCCATGAGTGGTGACGGGTACAAGCCGATCCCCAAGATTAAAACCGCAAGAGGGATCACCGTCACCAACTCTCGCATATTCAGATCCGATAGTTGTGCAATGGTCGAATTTTTTGGTTGACCCAACACCACCCGTTGGAGCATCCAGAGCATATAGGCAGCAGCGAGGACAATGCCCCCCATGGCCCACAACACCTTGAAATAGCTTTCAAAAGACGTTCCGACCAAGACCAAAAATTCTCCAATAAAATTACACGTGCCAGGCAGTCCAAAGGATGCCACCGAAAACAGACAAAAAAGTGCCACAAACCGGGGCATCGATTTTTGCAATCCTCCATAATCCTGAATCGACCGGCTATGGGTCCGATCATACAATTGCCCGACAGCCAAAAAGAGGGCTCCTGTAGTAATCCCATGGTTCACCATCTGCAAGATGGCTCCTTGAATACCATGGTTATTGAACACGAAAATTCCCAGTGTCACGAATCCCATATGCGAAATGGACGAGTAGGCCACAAGCTTTTTCAGGTCAGACTGGGCCAAGGCCATATATCCTCCATACACAATAGCCGCCACTGATAACCACAAGATAAACGGGGCAAAGGTCACTGAGGCTTCAGGAAACATGGGGAGACAAAATCGTAAAAATCCATATCCACCCATTTTTAACAGCACTCCTGCCAAAAGAACGCTTCCAGCCGTGGGAGCTTCGGAATGGGCATCCGGTAGCCAGGTGTGAAAGGGCAACATGGGTAATTTAATGGCAAAGGCTAGGAAGAATGCCAGAAATATCCAAAACTGGGCGTCGGGGGAATAGGTGTTCTCCGCCAACGCTAAAATATCGAATGTCCGCCCCCCTTCCACGTACAACCCGAGTATCGCCAAGAGTAAAATCAGGCTTCCTGACAAACTGTACAAGACGAATTTGATGCCGGCCGCTATGCGTTGGGGCCCACCCCAGAGAATGATCATGAAATACATGGGAATCATCGTGACTTCCCACAACATAAAAAACAAAAACAGGTCCAGAGCGGTAAACACCACAATCATGGCCCCTTCGACCAACAGAATCATCGCCATAAAGGAGCGTACACGGGTGGTAATTGATTGCCAGGAGCAGAGGACGCAAAAGGGACAGAGCAAAGTCGTAAGTAAAACCAGAAGAAGACTAATTCCATCCACTCCGACAGCATATTGAATATTAAAGGTCGGCATCCATGCCATCCGCTCCACGAATTGCATGCTTTGAGTGGAAAAATCAAATTCTCTCAGCAGCACAAGTGCAAGAACAGCGTCACCCAGCGTACACCCCAGAGCCACACGCCGAATCCATTCCTGATCCTGAATACAGGCAATGATCCCAATGCCCAAAAACGGCATCGCAATCATGATACTCAACAGATGTTCAGTGAAGATTGTATTCATAGTCTCCCCTTCATGACATGCCGGTCATGGTACATCCAGGACATGAAAGACGCCCTCTCGTTTTTCACACACTCCGATTTTGAATTGCCGTATCGTGTTCGTTTCCCAATAATCACTGACAAGCTACCGGTGGAATCACATGACAAACCAAAACAACAACCCAATCCCCACAATCAGCCAGAAAATCATGACCAGTAAATGGTGCTGTAATGTGCGAGGTTCTAGTTCCTGCATCATATTCCCTGTACTCGCGGCTTGATTCCCGGCACGAACCACATTCTTGTCGAGAACCTTGATCTCGATTCTTTTCCATAGCCAATTGGCGATACCTAGGCTCCGTTGGCCGATACCCACGACGACCCGATCGACGCCGCGAAGGTCCACCACCCGCCAGAGCCAACCGGCTATTCCTACGCTATTCCGTCCCAAACCTACGACCAGCCCGTCAATTCCCCGAAGGTCCACCACCCGCCACATCCACTTCGCCGCCAACACCGACACATTTGCGATTCCCATGATCAGGGCGTCAAACACATTCCGGTCGACAACCCGCCATAGCCAGCGGGCCAACCGGAGAGTGGGCACCACAACATACGCTTCATATATTTCATCGAAATACAATTTATTCAGAAAGTGGACATACCATCGCTTGCTCATTTCCGATTGTTGGAACCAGGAACCCGAAAATTTTGTCAAGGAAAAGTACCCAACCGCGACACCGAGAACAGCCACAGCAAATGCAACAAGAAGTTGCAAGCCGGTCTCACTCGAAGTTTCCTTTGGAATCTGAGCCATCCGATGTCCCACGACAGGGGACAGAAATTCCGAAAACCAACTCCATAAGACCAGCAACAGGCTTCCAATAATTCCAATGACAGCCAAAATTCCCAGAAAGTGGATGGGGGAAAAGAAACGAGGCTGGATGGCCTGCCTCCCCATTCCACCTCCATGACCCATTGAATGCGGTTGACCAAACAAGACCAGGACACCACGCATGACATACATGGCAGAAAAAAATACCGTCAGAAATCCCAAAACCCAAAATGTCCATTGGGCGGAGGATCCCGATTGAATCATCCACAATTGCTCATACGGCCCGAAAAAGATGAGGAACGGCGGAAGACAGGCCAACAGCAAAGCTCCTAACACTAAGGGCCCCATAGAAAGCATTGATGACCCATGAGGAACATGCGACGAAGACACATGTCCATGGGAGCCAACAGAACGAAGTGCATTTCCCGTCGATAGAAATAAAAATCCTTTCAAACATCCATGGGCCAACATATGAAAAATAGAGACGACAAAGGCTCCGACTCCGCAGGTCATGATCATGAAACCGATTTGACCGATGGTGGAAAACGCCAGCATGCGCTTAATATCCACCTGAGTCAGGGAGACAAGGGTTGCAAAAAGTGCGGTCACCCCTCCGATCAATGCAATGACGGTCATGGCTTCTGGCGAAAGCATCACGAGGGGACTCATGCGAACCAACAAAAATGGGCCGGCATTCACCATGGTCGCGGCGTGAATCAACGCAGAAACGGGTGTGGGCGCTTCCATGGCAAAGGGGAGCCAGACATGGAACGGCACTTGTGCGGACTTTCCCATGGCTCCCAGGAAAAGAAAAAGTGTAATGAGCGTGAGGATATGAACGGGCACGTCCAGCCCTAGCCAGCCGAACAGGTTGACGGTGTTTCCCTGTATGGATGAGGCTTCCCCTAAAATCGTCTGAATATCCAGTGTTCCAAAAGTGGAATAGGTCAGAATGACTCCAAAGCCCAAGCCCACATCCGCGACCGAATTCACGAGAAAGGCCTTGGTCGCCGCCTGAGCAGATGATTGCCGCTCCCCCCAATGAGAAATTAACAAGTAAGAACAAATTCCCATGATCTCCCAGAACACAAACAACATGAGCAGATTATTGCTCATAACCAGCATGATCATCGAAAACGTAAACAGCGCGATGACCGCAAAGAAACGGTTATACCGGGGATCGCCGATCATATAACGTGACGCATACACATGCACCACGCTGCTCACACCGGTCACCAAGAGCAGAAGCAAGACTGTGAGCTGGTCGACGTAGAGACCCAAATCTACAACCAGGTCTCCCGATTTGAACAGTCGGTAGAGTGGAATGGAGAAAGCCCCGTCTGATGCGACTCGAGCAAACGCGACGGCAGAAAAAACAAATGAGAAAGCCATCGCAGGAATGCCGATCCTATGGCCTTGCTCTCCAAGCCAGGGTTTCCCCAGCACGAGAACCAGAACAGCCATCAGAGGAAGGAGGGGAATAAGAATGAGGAATGTCATAATCAGGAGGTCACCATATGCCCGATCCTGCTAAAGCCCTGGTGGAACCGCATTCTTGAGGAGAAAGCTGACAATATGATCGCTCATCAGTCCCAAAACAATGACTGCCGCGGACGTGGCGCCGAGACCAATTTTCACCGCCAACGGAATCTCACGCATGAGAGGAGGCTGCTGGGCGGAGCGGTCCCGAAATACCCGTTCAAATAATTTCACGAAATAGGCCAGAGTCAACAGAGTCGCAATCAGCACCGCGACAATGGCAAGGTAATTTTGCGCTTCCACCGCGCCAAGAATGATATACCATTTTCCAAAAAATCCCCCGGTTGGAGGAATCCCGATCATCGACAGGGCTATGACGACCAGAGCCACCGACATCCATCCCGCTCCGCCCTGCAGTCGCCCAAGATCCTCAATAGTGCGAACCCCGTACAGATGAATAATTGCCCCCGCCCAAAAAAACAATCCCGCTTGCATCACGGCATCATTCAAGAGGTAGAACACTCCTCCGACAAAACCCGTTTGATTTCCGAGACTAATCCCCACCAGAATCAATCCGATATGCGAAAGCCCTCCATAGGCAAACATGCGTTTGATTTCTACTTGGGACAGAGCCAGGAATGCGCCAACCAGGGCTGCAAGAGCGCCCAATACTCCCACTAAAAACAGGATAGGGATCTGGTAGACCACCGCCTGGGCTCCAAGGACCCAAAACATAATGCGAATCCATCCATACAGCGCGACCTTCGTCACTAAAGATGCCAGCATTGGTGACACTCTATCTGGCGCATACGTATACGCATCCGGCAACCACCCGTGGAGCGGTACCAATGCCATCTTGATGCCCAGCCCAATGAACATGAATAACACACCAACGGCAAGGGCCTTGGATGTCACCAGAGAGGGCACCCGCTGAGCCAGATCTGCCATATTGAGCGTACCCGTCTCGGCGTATAAATACCCCACTCCCAGAAGATACAAAGAGGCTCCGAAGGTCCCTAAAATTAAATACCGGAATCCGGCAACCAGCGCCTTCCCGCCGGCCAACCCGACCAAGGCATACGCACACAGGGCGGATACTTCTAAGAACACGAAAAGATTGAAGAGATCCCCGGCAAACACCATACCGATCAGGCTGGCCATCAATAATAAGACCAGGGTATAAAACGGGACAATCCGGCTTCCAAGGTAAGGAAACAAGACTGAACTGAGGAAGGTGATACACACCAACCCAACCAGACTCAAAGCCACGGTCATGACGCTGGCCAAACCGTCCGCCACCCACTCAATCCCGACCGGAGCTGCCCATCCCCCAAAGTCATAATGAATGGTCCCGTTTTGAAGAACTCCTACCAGATTAGCGAAGGAGACCGGAACCATCGCAGCCAGCACACCAATCGATAACAGCCGACACCACTCCCGATGCTTGATCCCGATTAATGGTAAACAAATGGCCAAACCGAGAGGTAAGAGGAAAAGAATTACAGGAAGGTGTCGCGTCATTCCAGCCTTTTGAGAATTTCTTCTTCATCCAGGCTGCCGTATTTTTTATATATGGCATCGGCCAGCGCCAACGAGACTCCCAGGGTGGCAACACCCACCACAATCGCCGTCAATGTCAGCACATGAGGGAGGGGATTCGCATAGACTTCCGGTTGAACGATCTCGGTCGTGGAGAGCAAAATGGGCACCGTCGCGCCTTTTTTGGCACTGGTGGTGACGAGGAAAAAGATCACACTCGTTTGCATGAGATACATCCCGATGAGTTTTTTCACCAGATTGTATCGGGTCACCATAATATAGATGCCCCACAGAAACAGCAGGACAAAGGCAATGTAGTTGGGGCGCTGCAGCCACCCCCCGATCATCTCAAACATCATATTCCTGCTCGGTATCGTGATAGGCCAAGCTGAGAACGATAGAAATCCCTGTCACCGCAACATCCACGGCCACGCCGATTTGTGCCAGCAAAATCCCCGTATACCGACGGGCGGGAGCATCCAAACCCGGAATCTCCAAATTGGCATAGTTCAGAAATTCCCCACCTCCGATGAGGCATAAGCCACCTACTCCCACAAAAATAATCAGTCCGATCCCATCGCCATGCAAGACCTTTTCCACCAAACGTCCCTGGGGTGATTTCAGTCCGAACACCAAAAAAGTCAGGATCATACTGGTGGTCCAAATGACGCCGGCTACAAATCCTCCTCCAGGACCGTACTGGCCGAAGAACAAGACGTACAACGCAAACAACTGGGCCAGAGGGATAAGCAAGCGACTCATGGTCTGAACAATGATGCTGTCGTGGATCTGTTTCATGAGCCTGGCTCCCGTAATAACAAGGCACAGGCAATGCCGGCCGTAAATATCACCACGGTTTCTATCAACGTATCAAATGCCCGATAGTCCATCAGCACCGAGGTGACCACATTCGGCGTGAGCGTGTCCGCATAGCTACTCTGTAAGTACACAGGAGAAATGTGCACGTTGGGCGGAGAGGTAGGGTCGCCAAACTGAGGAAGATCATTCGCCGCTAATAACAACAGCAGGCCCAGCAAGGGCAGTCCGAGGACTCCCGCTAGAGGAGGAGGGGGACGACGAAGGCGGCTATCCTTGGGAGCGGTATCAAACAACGTGATAAGGAATAACACGGTACCCAACCCGGCGCCAATAACGGCTTCGACAAATGCCACATCCACCGCGCCTAACCAAGCCCAAACCAGGGACAAAAAGAAACTATACGACCCGAGGATAAACACTGAACTCATCAATTCCTTAACCAAAAATGTGGCGCTGGCCGCGGTCAGGACCAAAAGTAACAGCAAGGCAATATTCACGGAATACATCATTGGTCTTCCTCCGTCTGAGGTTTGAGGCCAGACCGATAGGCCGCTCGAATCGTGGCATGAGCAATGACCGGATTCAACAGGATGAGCAAGACCAGGACGACCAGAATCTTCAACATATTGATGCCGAAACCCTGGTACAAAGCTAGGCCCGCGAGAACACAAATTGCGCCTAAGGAATCAGTCAGGGAGACCGCATGGGATCGCGAAAACACATCAGGAAGGCGTATTGTGCCAATGGCGGCCACCACCAGGAAAAATACCCCCGCCAGAATTAACCCGATGGCAATAACGCCCATTTAGGGTGCTCCTCGTTGCTCAAGAAACTTGGCAATGGCAAACGCTCCCACCAGGTTCAGAAGCGCATACCCCGTGGAGATGTCCACAAACATCTCCACACGGTCATAGACTGTTCCCATGACGACGCCAAGAATGATGGCTTTGGTCGATATTCCCGCCAATCCTAATACCCGATCAAACACCGTGGGACCCTGGATCACCCGGTATAAATACACGAGGATCAGAAATGACAACGTTATTAATAAAAATAGAAAAAAATCAATCATCACAAATTCGTGTCTTCCTGAAAGACCCGGGCAATTTTGCGCTCCATCCGGCCGGTGGTGAGATCATTCCCTGCTGCCTCATCTATGGCATGCACGAGGAAAGTATTGTCGTTAATTTCCACGGTAATGGTGCCTGGCGTGAGGGTCACAGAATTCCCAAGCACAACGATCGCGCCCCGATGTTTTAATTGAGATCGATAGGTGATAAGTCTGGGCTTAATGGGTAACGAGGGATTTAGAATGAGTTTCGTCAAATGCAGACTACTCTCCACAATCCGTAAAAAAAGCCACGGGCCGTACAGCACCAGCCGGCCCCATGGGAATTGCTGAAAGGGAGAATGAGGAAACCCCGTATTTAACCAGGCGACTCCACACGAGGCCGTGAATCCGAGAACGAGATGAAAATTGTCATACTTCCCTGATAACACAAGCCAGCCACAAAATAAGGCCAAGGTGTTCGCGATAAACTGTTTGGGGAAGGAAGATTTCATCTTATATTATCTTTAAATCAAAACCTGAACGTCACGAATCAACGAACCCGATAAAGTATAAAAAAAGCCAACCAAATGTTTTTCGAATGAAGTGTTCAAAAAACCTGGTTGGCTTGTACTGTCTCCAGCCTATCGGAACTAACCAAATGCTGGGAACCCTACTGCCAAGATGAATGATGTTTCGGCAAACCGGATGTTCCCACTCTCCCGACTCAGCCTGCGCCAAATAAAAAAAGAGGCCTCATCCTTTTGAACAATCTGCAAGCCTCCGACCTTATACCAGGCACCCTCTTCCATCCACAACTCCGAATCAAAGAGATAGGTTCAACTGGAGTCGTTTACCAACCTACTAAGGGCTCCTTAATCCTGTGGATGGAACCGAAAGCCCTAAGAAATACTCATCCCACGTGGGAGATGATAGGAGATTCGATCAGGAATTCAAAGCACGGCGGAAGTCAAAAAGTCGTTCATTCGTATCATGAAATCATATGTTCATCGTGACCGGTTCCCAGGTTAAGTCAGAGAGATACCGTGAAAAGATTTTGGAGTCCGGATCAAACGCGACGACGTGCATCCATTGATTATGGAAAACATGCTGAAGCAACACGTGCTTCTGAATGATAGACCGTATTCGATCCGGCGGCGCCTCAATGATGGCCAGTAAGCGCATGGGTTCATGATAATGCCGCGCCCCATCGTTTACCGATTGGAGGGGAAGGCCTTTTTGCAGGTCACTCTGGCTCCCTAACATCACACCGACTCCGGCAACCATATTGTGAATGACCTTGCTCCCACCCCCGTAGGCCCAAGGATCCACCGACGAAAAGTAATACGTTAAGTTAATCAATTCGCCCACGATGAGTGGTGCGGTCATGATTTTTTCAAGAAGACTCCCATCAAAATCCGGAGCAGGGTCGTAAGAATGCAAAAAGACTCTCCCGTCCAAATCCAGATCTTTGGTAAGTGCCCGCCTTCCAATCAAAAATGCGGCATTCCCTGACAATCCCCATTCAGGACGCGAATTAGCCCAATCCATGCTCCGCTGCCTGACATGCTTGAACGCGTCACGGGGAGACACCGCGGTGGGAGCCCCTGGAATGCGCTGGCATCGTTCCAATGCCTGATACGTGCCAGCCTGCTCCAAGTCCCTCACCAACAGTGCTAAATCCTCTACATGGGTAGCAGGAACATCGACCAGGTCATACATTGTCACTCGATCTGTGGTCGTGTTGTGCTTGGCGGGAAGAAACCAGGTGTCCTCTGGGATGACCAGACCATGATCGTTCAGAATTTTCCGAACCTCTGGATTATTGGCCATGGCTGCAAAGACACGAGCATTCGGGTCACCATGACTGCCTCCACATGCGCCACAATCCAGCGCCGCATAATAAGGGTTGTTTTCGGACTGGCTACCGTGACCGCAGATCATCACAAACCGGCCAAAGTTTTTCGTGAGCCCGATCACTCGCAATCCCCCCTCCACAAAGGCCGCTTGCTCCAATGGGGTGAAACCTAGTGCCAGTGCTCCCAATCGTGGATGTCCCTGCTCGTTTCCACGTGAAGCCTCAACGGGAATTTGCGTGGCAACGGTGCCCCCCAACCACTGCTGCAACCGCTGCTTGACAGCATCGAAGGATGTTCGAAACAGCGTTTTTCCTGCCAACCCGACGCTAAAAAACATCCCTAGCACATCAATTAACATAAAAGAAGCAAATGGATTGTGTTTCAAATCATGGAAGAGATGATGACTGAGTTGATGCCACCTCGTTCCCGAGAGGTAGTCCTTCACCCGATCATTCTGCCCGACTCGCGGCACTTCGTTCACTTCCGCATTTGGTGTCAACAAAATCGGACACAAAGCCAAGTGGTCGTGGCTATCAAATGCCACATGACTCATGGGCACGCCAAAAAATCCCGCATACCCAAATGTTTCATACGCCCCCTGAGCTTCAAGATGACGCCGAAACGACTCCGAGCGAGCATCGATACAAAAAATCCCTTGTGCCCGCGGCCGCTCATGGTTAACGGGTGTTACCCCTTGATGTCCGCTGATGTTTCTCAGCAAATACTCCCGATAAACGTCCTCATACGCTTCAAGCCATACCGGTCCATGTTCAGATTGGGGGAAGAGGTCCAGCCACTCCAGTAATGTTGACATGTCGCTGTAGGACAAGTCATGGACCTCAATTGGGGTCAATTCCAAAAACTGAGCCAAGTGAAAAAGTCGCCATGCTTGATGACACACCGCATGATTATTAGGGTCGGTGACATGAGAAGGAGGAAGGCTCAACGCCTGTCCACGCTTACGTTGTTCGTTCCAATAAGCGAGGAGTGCAGGTAACGTCCCCATGATTCCCCATTCCCGTTGACAAAGTCCCTCTACCATTCCAGATTCATAAAAAAGGCGGACGGCCAGATATTGCAGTGGATCAATGGGATAGTGTTGTTGGGGAGGATACCCAGTGTGCTCACTACGCCATCGGATAAATCCTGCCCAACCTGGCAATTGAGCCAGATGCCGTGAGAGATAGTTTTGCCAGCGTTCCTTTGGAATTTTGAGATCTTCCAGATGTTTGCACAACATTTCTTCCGGTGCTTCGGACAGTTCGCCGAATTTTTTTCGAAGATCTGGAATCCCGAGGAATCTGCCTGAGAGATCCCCTTCAGCTAATTCTCTCCATGCAGCATAAAACCCCTTGTCTCTTGAAGGCATACCCCATCCCGCAACACCTTCGTCGACAAATGCCCCAATCCATTTGATCATGTGGGTATTGATGGTCTCAACCAGCACGCTACCCGTCTCACTATCCAGCCAATCACCCAGCGTCCTGTCTATAGGTAAATCAACCGGAACAAGTGCAATCTCACGTTCTGACGCATTAGCGCTCCGACTTGGATCAGATGCATGAAAAGAAGGCAGACCCGATACAGGGTCAGACAACTGGCACGCTGCCAACGAACTTTTCCAGAGGTTATGCAGATAGGCGGATTCCGGATCATGGCGGCACTTTTCGCACTCCCGAATCGTTCGGTCAATAATGGAGGATCGAGAATCCTCCGGAAGATTGGATCGAAATCGTGTGGGCAGGCCCTCTAATTCCAGAGCCCACGTCATTAGCACAGCAGGTAAGATTTCAATCCCATATGCGGCATGAATGCGCCAGACATCGTAGACATGAATGGTGCGTGCTCCAACTCGAATGGTATCCCGTGAAGGTAATGAGGGCCCTACCCGACGAAGTGCCCGTTCAAGAGCCGGCAGAGTAATCCGACCTTGATAAAAGAATTGGCGATACTCTTCAACAGGCAGAAATCCCCTTGCCCCCAGCAACTGATTGGCTTCTTCGATCGCACGAGCAAATGGTAGATGCTCGAGGTCCCGAATGGGATTGTAATAAGCAAAGGTTTTCATCGGCCAATATGGCCCGATGGGCTGACAGGCCTCATTAACGATTTCTCGAAGCCATTTCCAATTCGTCACCGTTGAACGATCTTGCTCAAGCCTGTTCATTGCCCCATTTCCACTTTTTAACAGCACGGACATCTTGTAGCGTCGAATTAAGGTTTAAAGGAATCATTTGCGCTCTTCCTGTTTAAAATAACGGGAATCAGGGTGAAATGGCAGAGGGGAAAGCCTGACAAGCCCATGCACCCAACTCATTAGATTTAAGTTAATTTAGCAGCGTGCATACACTCTATTTACAATAAAAAAGCCAACCGATGGGCGTCTCCTCCTTTTAGCTTCAGGAGATCACTCGGTTGGCTTATGCTATCGCGTACCTCAATCACATGGTGAATGATGCAGGCGATCCGACAAACCCGTTCTACGATCAAGGTCAAAACCAGCACAGTTACCACCCTCCTCAGGCATTCGAGGAGAAGTCCATTGTCTTCTTGACCTCACATGAACAATACGCTTATATCAGGGGGACAGGTTGTTCCTCAAGCTCCTGACATTCTTTCCTACGGGATTGTGATCGATCGATAGTGAATGGGCAAGGTGCGTCTTGCCGGAAAGCATTTCTCTATGAAACCCCTCTTCACACGAGGTGAAATGGAATCGGCGATCCGAAATGCCATCATTAAATTTGAACAGGAATTCATGGGCCGCGGACCCACCGATGTTCGAGCCAGCCTTCTACGCGACACCATCCTCATTCGGCTCAAAGGCGTTCTTACGCCAGCCGAACGCCAACTGGCTAAGAGTGAAGAAGGCATTGGAATGGTCAAACAGATGCGCCAAAATCTCATCTCCCAAGGAAGAGAGCAACTGTGTCGTGAAATCCTGGAGATCACTGGTGCGGAAACAACTGCCCTATTTACGGATATCGATACCCGGATCGAAGAACGCATCATCGTCCTGACTTTAGATCGTGATTTGGAGGCGACATTCCGGTAAACAGCCTCTATCTGAGACATCAACCACCTCACAGGTTCCCTGTAAATAAACGGGGCGGTAACACCGTCTAGGAATTCTCATGTACCGGTTTTCTATTTCCTTTTTTCTCCATTTCCCGGCATTTTGGATTGACCGAAAAATTTGAGTCTTGACTTCCAGGGGATTTGCCTTATCTTTGAGAATATGAAAGTTCAACGTGTTTTAACCCATGATGAGAAAAAAGCTTCTGAGGCGGCCTTTCGGGGATTGCCGATGAATGATTCGTGGACGGATTCTGCCAAAGCCGTCTATGAAGGTCTTCTTCAAGCATTAGGGAAGACCCCCTTGAACGATCTTAATCCTTCAGAAGAAGAACACACCCAGTCTCCGGAAAGTTCCGATCTTTTGCCTTCAGGTTTTTCTGAACCGTCCCAATCAGGTCTTTCACTCAATTCCGGGGATATTCCTGCTGAATTTGAATCACTCCCGATCCGGTCTCGAAAAGAAGCCATTGAATCCGGAATACTTAAAGATGTCACACCAATCGCACAAAGCGTGGGGCTGGATTTTTGCGTAGGCATGACCAACCCGCTCTGGGATCAATACATCACTCCTTCATCGGATTATACCGAAGAACTTATTCAAACCCGTCTACGCGATACACTGGTGGCTGTCCGCCTCAGGTTGGCCATCCTGAAAACACCAACTTCGCTGGTGGATGTTCCTATCTTGTTACAATTTCCTCCCGAACCCACCCCTCAGCTCTGCCTCACCTTTGCGCTATTTCACAAGGATCCGGTTGATGGCGATTGCCTGCTCCTGATCCATCCAGGGGAGGTCTTCGCAACCCGTCAAGCATTTGAGAACAATTAACGCGCTCACCTGCCATACCTCAGGACATTCTTATCGGCAAGCAAAGCCTTCTCCCGATTCCAACCCCATACCGCTTGTGTTTGTTGCCGACCGATACAAATCAAAATAGACCTTCAACATTGCTTTGGAACGCGTAACAATGAGGGATGAGGCGAAAAGCAAATGGAGTGAGAAGCAAGGAAATTGAAAACCATGTGGTTTGTTCTTCCTGCTTGATGTTCCACCGCACAAAAATGAAAAGGGCCATGGGGAAAATCCCCAATAGCGAGGGAGGGTTCAAGCCCGTGAGCTTTTAACTCACGGGCTTGAGACTATTGGCCAGATAAGAGCAAAAAAAACCGCTTATTCCAAATCCCTGGGATTGTTGAATAATGAAGGCAAGGCAATATTCCCATGGCCGTACTGGGGGAAATTCGGGGCCTGGGGATCCCCCGGATTCAAATTGGAAGCCGTATCGTCCGGCGGAAACAAGACCAAGGTCTGTAGAAAATCGATTACCTGCCCTTGCTTTACATCCGGTAACCGGGCAAACCGATCTCGCGCTTCCTTCGCTTCACCGCCATGCCGCATGATGACCGACCATAGATCGATACTCCGCCCGTCATGCCCGTAAGGAGCGGTCGTACCCACTCCCCAGAGTGGTTCGGTCATAAATTCCTTGGTCAACGTGCCATCAAAGTTGCGTTCCCAATAGGTTGAGCCCAAGTCATGGCGTTTGAAATCCGCATAGATATTCTTGACGACAAAGCGCTGTCCCTTTGCCTTTTTCACCGAAGGCGAACCCGATGCCGGGATTTCTTGGAACAGAGGAGTCGCCACGGCGAACAGGTCATTAAATATCCCTTTCTGTTCGTTAAACGAAGTTTCCACATCAGCCACCCGCCGATCTCTCTCAATGACCAAATTTTGGATATGACAGCCGGTACATTGAATGTCCTGGAAAACCTTTTCACCTTTTTCGGTATCATACGTCTGGCGCCCAATGGCGGGTTTAAAATAATTCAACAAATAAAACTCAAGATGGTCCACCACACTCACAGGAATTTCATTAGCGACCCCATCTCGATCTGGATCATCACTTTCACTGGAAGCCGGAGGAGCTTCGATAGTATCGGTCTCTCCATTTAATACCATTCCCGATGGCGTCACCACTTTCTCACCGCCAGCAGCCTTTGCTAGATCAGGATCAAAAGCTTCCATACCCATTTCCCCATTTAATGCCCCCACAACGAATTCTCTGATGGAAATCGTGCCCCCGTGATGAAAAAATGGCCGTACCCGAAGATCCGCATCGACGCCTTCTAATCGTAATGGATCCACCGAACCGTCAGGATTGACTCGAATTTTTCCATAGGAAATACCTTTACTCTTCAATGAGACCTCCACCGAACTTCGTCCACCCTTGGCTCTGGCAATGGCCTGATCTCTGGTTTGTCGAAGATCCTGGGTAATTTCATCGGCAAGCATTTCGATAATTCCTAATCCGAATAAATGCGGGGCATCCCGGCTATCAGGACGGGTAAACACGTCTCCACCAAACCCCGCCGAGCTACGAGGACGTCCATGGCAGGCCGCACAACTATCGGCTAAACCTGCACCCAGCGAGTTATCAGCGCTAATATCTCCAAACCCGTCACCATTGCGTGGGCCCATCCCTTGAGATATGGTGAACTTTCGTTGAAAGAGATTTCGGCCACGACGAATGGAGCGGAACGGATCCCGGTTAATGATGTATAGCGAGGAATCGGGAGTATTGATATTTCCCCGGCCAGCCCCAATTTGCTGCTCTAATGATTTCTTAATCCCTGCCTGCTCAGTATTAGGATGTTGAAAGATATCGGTTTCCTGTGCCTGAGCTCCAGGTAAATCTGTTATAAACGACATCGTGCTCAGCACTAGGAACAAAAAGAACGTGGACATACTACTCCTCTCATACCGTCGCATAAAAAATCTCGCTTTCCTGGGGGAAAACAGTTGAAATTACTGAGGGGGAGTCAGACTTTTCTGACAAAAGCAGTTGAAATTACTGAGGGGAATCAAACTTCTCTCCTCATGCAGAATAATTCTTCGAACATTAAAAATACCTTTGGACAAAAAAGACTTTAGAATTTATTTTTTGTACAAGTGAAAAACCAAAGCAATTTCAATACCAGAATTGGAAATGGCAAAAATACAGGCATTTTTCCTTTGGATTTTAGATAATGAAATGCCAATCTAAGAGTTTTCTGTATGGTTCACCCTTCGGTTTGTATTGGTCTGTTTGAGGACGTTCAATACATTTACACCGTAGATTTCATGGCCCCAGTTTGACGGAACAATTTTGAAATAGGAGATGGCCTTGTCCACTGAACAATCACCTCTTCACGAACCGCCACCCAATCCTTTCGGGGGAAAAACGTTAATTGTAGATGTGGAGCGCCCGGGTTGCTTCACCCTACCCAGCGAAGCTCTCGCTCACGCGCAACAAGATGATCAAATATTCATTCGACCGGGGGTTTATGAAGATCGGTTGGTAATGACTGAGCGAACCATCCATCTGGTCGGCGCCGGTCGGGACCAGGTCACAATATTCAACCGGCGGAGCGGTCCTTGCTATCTTCAACGAGTTTCCGGCGGACGGATCAGTGGCATCACGTTTCGGTATGTGGGTAGCGACCAACATTCCGCCCTGAATATTTTAGATTCGGTGTGCACCATATCTCACTGTAGGGCTACAGAAGGGCTTTTATCCGGAGTCGTTATTTATGGACCGGATTGCCGCCCGACCTTGCTCGACAACGAGATCTCTCATAATCGGGAGTCCGGTATTTTTTCGTTTGCCGGAGCTCAACCGTATCTCCGCGAAAATACATGTTTTGGAAATCATCATTTTGGAATGGCCGCACGGGACGAGGGCACTCGACCCGATATGATTAAAAACATCTGTCGGGAAAATATGCTAAGCGGCATTCTTCTCTTTCACCTCGCCAAGGCCCTTATCCTCGAAAACACTTGTGAAGAAAATGCACATTGGGGAATCGTCCTCACGCCGGATTGTGAACCCACACCAAAATCTGATGACCTCCCTCAGTCAAACCTTTTGGCACGTAACCCTCGCGGTGCCTATACCCTCACCACCGAACCTTTGAGTGATATTGGTCGCTAGATCGAATTCCCGCACGGTTGGTCAGTCACCAAAACCATACAGGATGCTGGGCAACGAGAGTCTATGATATGGTGGGCAACGTTGACAGGACTTTTCAGGACGATTCAAGATGAATGATCAGGTGTGGCATCAACTGAACGCTGTGTTGGGTAGCCTCACCGTGACGGTGGGACTCTGGTTATTAGTGGGAGCCTTATCGGTACCTATGGGGATGGCTCTGGCCATCGGATTAGCCCTCCTTTTGGCCTGGAAAAGTCCCTCTATTGGAACTATCTGGGCAATTTCCACACTCCTTTTAGGAGTGGAAAGTTTGGCGTGGCCCATCATGCAAATGGCCGATCTTCAAAAGCTGGGACCCGAACCTCCGTTAGAAGAATTGGAACGGATTTTCACCGCCGTGCTGTTTGGCCTGTTTTCCGGCGTGTTCTGGATGACCTTTGCCTATGGCATTTTCAAACGCACTCGAGAGAAGAACACCTCGACCTCCCCTTCAACCACCCTTCCCAAAACAAAAAACCAGAAGAAACAGTCAAGAAGGCGATCAGGCTAATCCCTTATAAGGCCAAACCCCTCCTATTGAATATCCATAGGGTCCACATTAAATTCAACGACGACAGGATCTTTGGGAAATTCTGCTTCATACTCCCGCTGAAGGCTTTGAAGGCCTCGCTGTGCTTCCAATAAATCAGCCGTTTTCATCAAAAAGATTACACGATTTTTCTTGATCCGTCCTGGTTTCTTAGATGCCATCGGACCCAGAACCATTGGGGTTCCCATGCCCCCTTTTCCCGCTGCACCTGGAGGTCTTTTCCCTTCAAAATCCTTCAATCGTTGATGGAGAAAGTCCACGACTTTTTGCACGCGTGACGCCTGCTCCCCCGTCACAACCAATAATATTAGGTGGGTAGCCGGGGGATACCCTAAGAGATCACGCAACTCCAGCTCCTGGTCATAAAACATTCGAGGACACTGGTGCGTAATGGCTGTGAGTACATGATGATCAGGAATCCGGGTTTGGAGAATTACCTCTCCGGGCTCCTGTCCCTTCCGGGCCAAACTGAGAGCCTTCGACAACATCTGAAAGGTTCGTTCGGCT
Organism: Nitrospira sp. T9; assembly: GCF_052156535.1. NCBI lineage: Bacteria > Pseudomonadati > Nitrospirota > Nitrospiria > Nitrospirales > Nitrospiraceae > Nitrospira > Nitrospira sp. T9. The sequence continues at coordinate 143,349 of NZ_JBQKUP010000039.1, read as the reverse complement.
GACCGGAATTCAGGAATATGGAGCCCAAAATCAGCTTGGGGAAACCCAATGACCGGCGCCGTAGGTGGATCTGATTGATGAACTAAAAATTCCGTCCCGATCATTACCCCAATATCCCTCTGCCGGAATTGGCGTAACATCCTATCAGCCGCGTCGGGGGTTTTTACATTCTCCCGATCGAACCGAGCAACCGGAACCGCCGGAAAAAGTCGCCTCACCTCTTCTTCCAGTCGCTGCGTTCCCATGCCGGAAAATCGAAACACCCTGCCCTGACACGTGGGGCAGGTTTCAGGGGTTGGTTGAATTCCCTCACAGTAGGTGCACACCAAACGGGAAGGTCGCTGATAGAGTTTCAAGGCCACTCCACAGGTGGGACAGCTCGGAGCCTTTCCACAATCCCGGCACACCAGCGCACCGGAAAACCCTTTACGATTGAGAAGTAAAATGACTTGCTCCCCTTCGTCTAAGGACCGCGTGATCCTGGTGATTAAAGCCGGGGACATGATGGTCTCATACGGTAAGGTCCGTAAATCAACCATATTCACATGGGGAATCTGCTGTGAGGAGCGTTCCAATGCCTCACCGACCTGCTCTGTATATCGTCCGTAGAGTTCCAAGGAAGGCGACCTCGAACCATACACGACGAGAGCCTGGTCACATTCTCCACGCATTCGCGCGACTTCCCGGGCGTGAAAATACGGAAGATGCTCATCTTTGTAGGACGGATCCTCCTCCTGATTGATCCAAACGAGCCCCAAATTTGGAACTGGCAGAAATAGTGCTGATCGAGTCCCCACCACGACCTGCACGTCGCCCTGTCGAATTCTTTCCCATCGAGCAGCACGAACTATTTTCGAGAGATGGCCATGATAGACCTCAACCTGAATATTGCCAACACGTCGTATCTGTTCGCCAAGGATTTCGGCTTGTTGAACTTCTGGAGCAAGGATGAGGACGCGACGGTCTTTATTCAGAATGGTCTCAATTATCGTGAACAACAGATCCTGTCGAACCAATTCCGATCCCACCACAGGCACCTCCTGAAAACCGCCGGCTTGGACGGCAGAGAACAACTGTTTCCATTTCCGGTTGTCTTTAAAACTGGACGCCGAACGTTGAAGAGATTCCGGGAGTTCACCTGATTCTTCAGGAGAATCAAATAGCCCTCGGGAAACTGAATGCATGGAGTTTCGTCCAACTCTGATTCCACGAACCGGACTTTGAGCCTTGGACCCTGAAGGCAGGGTCGTCTGTTCAATAATCCATCCCTTCTTTTTCGCACGAGTTAATATATCTGAACCATTTTTTATCGTTCGCATAAGAGACGATCGGAGTAATCCCCTGGAAGCCTGTTCTAACTTGCGAAGCATCAACTGGACGTCAGATGCCAGCGAGCGATCCAGTAAGGCCTGGCGGCCGTCGTCCGTTAAGGATATTCGCCTTCCTACTGGTATCGAATGTGGGGGGACAATTAACCGCAAGCATGCGGCGAGAGGAGCCAGATAATAATCAGAGATTTTTTCTACCAGCTGAAGAAGGTTGTGCTCCAAAGGACGGTTCCCGGCATCTGCCTCCAACGAAAGAATGGCACGTAACGATTTTTGATGGAGCTTCGTCTGCTGGGAATAAGGGTTTGGTGCTTCAAAGAGCGTAACGACCACTCCAGAGACGACAGTAGAGCCTAAAGGGACCACCACGGGACTTCCCACATACAACAGGGAAAGCAGATGGGGAGGAACTTGATAGGTAAAAACCTGGAACCGTCTGGCCGGCAGGACAACGTCAGCAAGCATGAGTGATTACGGATTTCATGAGCATACAATTCTAACAGCGAGTTGTTCTGCCTACAACGCTATTCCACCTCAGCCCTCAGATCAACAAATATATTTGGAGCCACAAGAAGGTAAGCCTTGAGTCGATGAGTTTCCAACCGACTTGCGTGCTCATCCTCATAATCACGGCCTACCATGCGAGGTAAAAGAAAACCAGATTATCATGCTCCATCCCTGAAGCTTTCAGCATTCCCATTTGATACGGCATCTTGACGATTTCGATGAAAACAGGAAAGATTGAACCGCCCGGCTGGAATCCTTTCCAGCTGGTTAGGAAAAAATCGGTCGGTTCACAGGCTTTTGCCCCTACAACACACCGGAAGAGAAATAACCACTGAAGCCATACAATCGGAGGAGGAGGATAGCAAGATGGGAGGCTTGGGAACACTGGGAATCTTGGCTCTGTTGATTGGAATCATTGGTATCGTTGTTCTTGTAAAAAGTCGAAAAAAAATCCAATAAGGACCGGACAATTCCCCCTGGTCACCTCAAGGCATCAATTTGTTCCCTTGTTCTGAGGAGACGAACATATAAACACCTTCATTTGGGGGATTATTTCAGGCACCAACAGATAAGATCAAAACTCCGGGATTTTTTTGAGCCGGCGGTCCAAAGCGAAGCGAGTAATGCCAAGATATTTGGCAGCGAGACTTTTATTATAATCAGATAACCGCATGACTTCTTCAATCAAATCGCTTTCAATGCCAGCAAGGGATTGCTCTCCGAGAATCATTTCCATGCGCACCACCTTTTGATCCCCTCGAGTGACCGCATTTACTGAGGAACGGGCCTCTTCATGGACTTCACGAGGCAAATCCCCTTCCGTCAAACTTTTTCCACGACAAAAAATAGCCGCACGCTCCATAATATTTTCCAGTTCACGAATATTTCCCGGATAGGGATAGCGCTCCAACAGTCGTTGGGCCTCCGGCTCAATAGCCGAAACCTCTTTGCCAAGGTCACTGCTTTGTCGAATCAACGTCGCAAGTGCCAGAGGGATAATATCTTCTATCCGATTCCGTAATGGTGGGAGATTCAATGACACCACATTCAGCCGAAAAAACAAGTCCTCCCGGAACCTGCCTTGCGCCACATCTTTGCGCAGATCCCGATTGGTGGCCGCAATCAGGCGAAAATCCACCTCAATATCCTCTTGTCCACCCAACCGTTTAAACGAACGCTCCTGTAACACTCGAAGCAATTTCGCCTGCATGGAGGGATTGAGGTCTCCAATCTCATCTAAAAAAAGCGTCCCGCCTTCCGCCTGCTCACATAGACCGGGTTTACGCTGGTTCGCACCCGTGAAGGCCCCACGCTCATAGCCAAATAATTCACTTTCAAATAATTCCTGAGGAATGGCTGTGCAATTCACCCCCACAAAGGGACCTTTGTCCCGAGGCCCGTTATGATGAAGGACTCGAGCGACAAATTCTTTCCCCGTTCCCGTTTCTCCAAACAGGAGAACCGTCGTTTTCAAATTCTTCGCCATTTCCTGAATTTGGCCAACCAATTCCTTCATACTGGGACTATTGGCAATCAAACTGTTGAAGGCATATCGACCAGGCCTATCCTGCGTTTCAAAATCGATACGGCGCCGTAGGGACAGATAGTCAAGCGCACGATCGATCACAGGTTCCACACTGGAGAAATCGACGCTTTTAATCAGAAAATCATAGGCCCCGAGTTTGATGGCTTCCACTGCATCTTCCACCGTGCCATAGGCTGTGAGGAGAATGACCAGGGACTGTTGAGATTTCGCACGAATATGCTTGAGAGTCTCCAGTCCGCTTAACCCGGCCATTTTCAAATCTAATAGAATGAGATCTGGCGCATCATGATCAAGGGCTTCCAATAAGGCCTCTCCCGAAGCAAAGCTTCGCACATGATGGTGTCGTTTTGCGATCCGTCGGCTGATGGCTTGCCGAACCACATCATCATCATCCGTCACAAAAATGTTCGCGCGCATGGGTTACACCGTGGGAAGTTGGGGTTGGCAAACGCAAGGCAGCCACCATGTCATGGTGGTCCCAATACCTGACTGACTTTCCGCATGGATCTCTCCTCCATGGGCTTCAATAATATTTCGACAAATCGGCAGTCCCAGTCCAGTTCCACGATGCTTGCCGGTGGTAAAAAACGGCTCGAAAATCCGAGGGAGAGCACTTGGACTGATTCCCTTTCCATTATCTTGGACTTTAATACGCAGTCCCGGTATTCGTTCAATGGTTTCCTCCTCAACGGACAGACGAAGACATCCGCCCTCCGACATCGCCTCAACGGCATTTTGGATCACATTTAGCAACACTTGCTTCAGTTGATCTCGATCAGCTTGGATGGAATTCAGTTTGGCAGGCGGATGAAAATCGATCTGAATGGCCTTTTGTTTGATGGGTTCATTGAGGACCTGCAAAGACTCCTGTATCAGATCTTGCAATTGAAAGGTTACCGGGAGCAAGTCTCTTGGTCGCGCAAAGTCAACAATTTGATTCACAATGCGATCCAGTCGTCGGGTTTCCTTGAGAATGGTTACGAGATCTTCATGCCGAGAGTCACCATCAGGAAAATCTTCCATCAGCAACGTCGTGGTTGACCCAATACCCACCAGCGGGTTTCGAATCTCATGGGCAATGCCTGCAGCCATTTGTCCCAATGTGGCCAAGCGGTCAGACCGGTTTAATTGTGCACGCATATACTCTAAAGCCGTGATATCCACATTGAACCCCTGGTATACCATGGTCTGCCCACCGTGATCTTGAATTGGAACCGCGCGACATAAGACCTTGCGCACAGCTCCGTCTGGATGCAAGAAGCGAAGGACCCGCTCAAATGGCTCACTTTGGTGGCAGGCATCTTGAAAAGTTTCCCGCACCCCCTCCCGATCGTCCGGATGAATCGCTTCCCACATATGTTCAGGATCCAACACCTCATCGGGATTCCTCCCAGCCAGGACCCAATTCTGCCGGTTGCTAAAAATCAGATGATCTTTTTTTGCGGTGAATATTCCGATGGGCGCATAATCCACAATCCCTCGATATTTGGCCTCAGAAGAAGTTAAATCCTGGTTCAGCGTTCGGAGTTCCTGTTCGGATTGTTCAATACGCCGGATATGATTCCGGATTTGGGTTCCCATTGTCTGCATGACTTTCGTCAATTCGCCAATTTCATCGTCTCGTTGGAAAACTGGAATATTCGGAATATTCCCTCCGGAAACATTTTCCACTGCCTTGACCAAGGTCGTTAATGGTCCTGTAATGGACCGCGCAATGAGATGAAGAGGCACCAGCAACAAAATCAACGCCAACGACCCTCCCCACACGACCACCCCCATCAGGGCCGCCCGGTCTGCGGCACTACTCCCAAGGGCGTGTTGCAATTGCGTGACTTCTCGCCGATCAAATCGAGCCATTTCTTCACGAATGGCAAGCATGAGGATACGCCCTTTTTCACTCTCGACATAGTCCGTGGCCTCCTGCGGAAAACCCGCCTTGACCCGTTCAATCAGCCGGTCTTTGTCATTCATCAATTGTTCGACCATTCCTTGAACAGTTTCGATTACCTGTCGCTGATCCTCAACAGACTTGACCATCTGTCTCAATGAATTCCCGAGTAACAACACTCGTTGCCTGGCTGCCAAATAGGGCTGCAAAAAGGGAGTCTTTTGAGTCAGAATAAACCCGCGAAATCCGGTTTCGAGATCCACAACCAAGCGCATATATTCAGCCGACGCGCTTTGTACCAGATACACATCATTCAGGCGATCTTCATCCAGAGAAAAAGTCTGAACGCTTCTATAGGTCACCAGGCTCAAAATCAAGACGGCCAAAACCGGGACTCCGGAGACTAAAAGTAGCTTTCTGGCAATCGGAAGATTTAAAAATAATTTATTGAGAGACATAGCGAATTCTCCGAAATTCTCTTACAATCCCATCAAATCTTTGGCTAACAGGCCTGACACAGCCTGATCCTCAGGCCACTATACCCCAATAGCTGGTCTAATCTCATTATGGGAGGTCTCCAACCTAAGATCATTCCTCTACTTAAAGTCTATTGCTTGAACAGGTTGACCCGGTGGTCCGCTCCCAACTCACGGAGAAAGATTCCCTGGTCAGATTAGGGGAGTCTGTGATCACAGGCGGAAATACATGGCCGGCCATCTTGCATTGTGAAAATCGGGGAGCCTGCACGCATGAGGAAGAGGTAAGAGGTAGACGCACCCAAGACTTACTTTTAAAAGATTGAACCAGCCATAGATGCGGAAATCCCTTGAGCTGAATGGGGTGCTGCTACAGCCGCCACATGATGCGTCAAGACCCCTTGTGCATAGTACGTTTCCATTACTGGTTGCAACAACCCATACACAGCCAGGAGTCCCCCGAGGATCATGGTGACCGTATAGGGAAGAGCTATCCACACCATCCGGCCATACGAAAGGCGAATAAGTGGGGCGAGAGCGTACGTCAACAGAAAAAGAAAGGCCGTCTGCCCATTTGGAGTGGCCACACTAGGAATAGTGTCCCCGTGTTAATAGCGACCGCCAAAAGATCAAATTGATCACGGGAAATCACTCCCTGATGAAATGCCCGCAGCACCTGTTCTATATAGATCGTGGCGACAAATATGTTGCCGCTGATCGCGGAAAGAAGGCCCTTGGCCATAAACATGCCGATTTGGTGCCCACCATCCCTAGACAGAACTTATTGGATAAAGTCTCCAAAAAGTTGTTGCTCCTGGATCACCACCACAACCGAAAAAACACTATAAGGAGGGCCGTAAACGGGAGAGCCTCTTAAAACGCTTCCCCCAAATGATGCTCCTCAATAATGCCATTCAAGGCCATCACTCCCATGACTCGCAAGCGAGCAAAATGACCATGCTACCCTCCCGTCAATACCGGTTCTTTGTGGGTTTGTAGCCTAACCTCCACGGCCTTCTTTTCCACGATCTGCATAGCGGTATCTAAAGCCTCATTAAAATGTGTGCAGATATAGTCTTTCTTCAGTCTGGAAAGCTCATTTAAATCGGCAAGAATTTGTCGGGTTCGAGGGGACATGCCGGCAGTTAACACTGCCACCCCGCGACTGTTGGCAGCTTCAATTAAATCGCCTAACGCATAAGCACCCGACAAATCCAATTCATCCAACCATTTGCAACGAATGATGAGCACATCTTTGCTGTCAAGATGTTCCACCGTCTCGTTCAGCCAATCGATCGCACCGAAAAATAATGGACCGTGAGGACGGACGATGATAATCCGGTCTCGAACGATATGCTCAAAACGACCGCTCAGCTCTCCTATATTGGCCCCATTCTGGCTTATTTTTCTGGCATAATCCCTGGCGAAGGAAAAAATGAGGTCTTCTTCTTCCTGTTTTACATCTTCATCCCGCTGACTGAGATCGGCTTTATAGCGATCAGACTGGTCTTTTACAAAACGGAAAAACGCCACTGCAAGTCCCATCGCCATGGCAGACAGGAGATTCCAAAACACCGTCATGAAAACCACCAGACCAAATACCATCAAATCAGAGTTGGGCAATCTCCGAACCACCGGCAGCACCCGCATATCCAGAATGTCATACCCCGCCTTGAGAAGAATCCCCGCCAAAGCGGAAAGAGGAATGGATGCGGCAAGGGAACCCAGACCGAGAATGAAGGAAAGCAGGACCAGTCCCATCGTTACCGAAGCCAACCGGGTTCGGGCTCCGCTCTGGATATTCACGACACACGGCATCGTATTGGTGGCTCCACTCAACCCTCCAACCAACCCCGAAAAGAGATTAGCTGATCCTTGGGCCACCAATTCTCGGTCGCTGTTGTGATGAGTGCCGGTCATATTATCAACGATGAGACAGGTCAGGAGACTATCGAATACACATAATCCGGCCAAAGCCGCAGCCGGGACAAAGGCTTTTTCCAGAAGCGTAAGATCGGGAAGGTACAGGTCAGGTAAGCCCGTGGGAATATCTTCTATTTTCGGAATGTCTAACCCGAGGGCAACCGTAGTTACCGTGCCGGCCAATAATCCGATTAATGGACCTGGCAGCCAGGTCACTGGAGAAATTTTCGGCCAATACACGACGATGAGTAAGGTCAACACCCCGACTCCCACTGCCACAGGCGACGCATGGGCTAAACTGGAGGGTAATTCCGTGATGGCTGAAGTAATACTTTTGACGCCGGGAAGTCCCAAAAATGGGTTGAGTTGCAACAGCATGTACAACACACCCAAACCCGTCATAAATCCCGAAATAACTGAATAGGGAGTAAACTTGATAAATTGCCCGAGCTTCAACAGGCCCATCACAATTAAAAGAAAGCCAGCTAAGGCAACGGTGGTAAACACGAAAACCAGATCGGGACTCCCATTGGCCAATTGATTGGTTTGGGTCATGGAAAGGATTTGGATCGTTAGCGGCCCCGTGGGCCCACCCACCGACCACGCTGAGCCACTTAAGGGACCCGCAATAAGGCCGGCGGCCACTGCCGACCACATGCCCGCAATCGCTCCCAGCCCGGAAGCCACGCCAAAGGCCAGTGCCATGGGGAGCACCACCATGGCTACCGTGATCCCCGCCAACACATCCCCTCTCACATTGCTGGCAATCCCTTTAAAATTATCTTTAAAATTAAAATCTTTAAGATATACACGAATACCCGCAATCAGGTGCTCCATTCCTAATTTCCTCCGACTCATTCGCCTAATTCGTCATCACCTAAACAAAAAGACAAAATTTTCCTTTAAAATTTACAACAAGCTTCACGCGCAACTTACATGCCAATAATCGAACCATGAGGGTTCATAGAAATTCCTTTGATTTTTTCTTTATATTTTCAATAATATCTGTGCCCAGATCCCCTCCAAATTAAAGACAAAATTTTTTCGCTAAGGCCTCCTGTGCGAATTCGTACGGTGTGAACTGTGCGAAATAACTCCCAATACGACATGAACAAAAAAAGAGGAAATTTCCCTTAGTAGGAAGGATGAAGAGAGGGGCAGGTGAAAACCTATCAGGATTAACCGAGGAATTAAAATGTCAATGTCGCCATGGTATAGACATAATTGACATCGGCCGTCCCAGGACTTTGTGGCACTCGATCGAAATAGGAGCCTTTGAAAAATCGCGTATATCCCACCTCAAAAGTTGTATGTCGGAAATAACCGGCCTGAGGGGCCCACGTTATTGAGCTATCCAACATATTACCAAGGAAAGTGCCTGCTCGACCGGTCGGATCCTGCAGACCGCTACCCACAAAAGGGCCGCGGCCATCTGCCAGCCAGAAGGTGCGATAAGATACCATCATTCTGACCGTGGAGATCGGTTGGAGAGTCGAGCGAAACCCAAGAGGTGAAAAAATATTGGATGGAAAGATGATTCCCAAAATTCCGCTTGGTCCATATTCTGCCCGGCGTTTTGCGAACAAGAAATCAAAATTCTTTTTCGGGTTCTTGTCTCCGGACGAGTAGTCGAACAGATAGACAAATCTCAAGGGCCATTCAGTCGCAAAACTATAGCCCACCTCACCATGATGTCGATGTGCAAAGTGATTCGTATGATCGACCTCTCCAACCTGGTACATTGATTCTATCTCGTAATCAAATTGCTCTTTTGCAGGCTTGGAAAATACTCGAAATCCCATAGTGGAAAGATTACGTTTTTGAAGATTACTCCCCTCATTTAATTGAAAAATATATAACTCCCCATTAGCCCAGGGGACATGGCGGCTGGAAATCGCCGCACCGGAAAAGTAGCTAATGGGGCTAGTCCAATCCGGGCTAACCGTATGACGTTGGACCGGTTGCGTGACAAAGGCCCGGAGACCCCAATCAGAGCGTATATCTCCCCCAAAGGTTAATTGCACACCATCAAATGATGGAGTAAAGCTTCCAAAACGATGCCCTGCTATGAGACGCCCTTTTCCAAAATCCATGACTAAACGGCCGACTTCAAGCTTGCCTGAGGTCCCTGTTCCCAAAAAATTCTGTGACACCAAGTCAAGATGGAGTTGAAAAATATCCAGATGATCCACAAAATTGGGATCGTGATCCTGCCCCCGATCCGCCACGGGGGCTCGAAAATCTGCGAGTTCCAGTGTGAATCGAATAGGATCCCAAATATCCTTAATTCCCAACAAAATCCTCGTCCGCTGCGCAACCATCTGATTACTTCCTGCTGTGCCTTTCGTAAAACTTTGATTAAACGTTTCATAGCGTGTTCGATGTTCAACTCCCAAATCCAGCCATTCCGGTGTCAGAGCAGAAAGAGTATTAGGCTGTTGCAAAACAGTTTTCAGGCGATCAAAATCACTCGAGAATTCTTTGGTATGAGTTCCATTTTCAGCCCCATGTGCAGGATTTTCCTCTAACAGACCTCCAAGCAGGAAAAGGAGGCCTAAACAAACCACTCCAATATTTTTCATCGAATCTCCATACTACAAGACAGAAGCCGATCATAATAATTTTCATTTTCAAAATTTTCCTATTCCTCTTTTGCTACGCAAAACCAGTACCAATTTCTAGACATCAAGGAATCTAAGAACGGCATTGGAGAAGCACAAACAATATAGGATGCATTCCTGCGCCTTAACCGTCAGGTTAAGGGTGGTGCAGTTGATTGCGATTGATTTGCAAAATTTGCCTTATGTTCCTATTATTTTGCCCTGGCTTCTGCCTTCATGCACAGTGACCAAAATCTGAAAAATGGTGCCATTTCACACATAACCCCCTGTGCATCATCGCACGCCGGCTGATCGTGTTCGGCAATAAGGCGCAAAATTTATTGATACGGACATGACTGATAATTGTGTGGAACCAACGAATACCATTGGTGGGGCTCAACTGTTGAACACAAAAATTCCAGAGGTGCCCTATGGGTATAGACTTTGCGTAATAGCGTTTGAAAAGAGGACGCGATAATGAACACAATAACTAAAGCATGATTGTTTATTGTTATTCTCGGGTTGGCGATCGGCATCTACCTGGCCGAAACGTACAACTACTTTGAAATGGTTGAACCTCTGCGCTATGCGGGGGAGCCATGGTGAGTGTGGCAACCAAAAAGGATATGCGACATCCAAACACATTGCCTTTACCTCATTCATGGTTCATGAGGCCCAGATCTTCCGAAAGTCAGTCCTGACAGTTATCCATTACCCATGAATTCAGGACGATGGCTGAGGCTCTCTTTCCAATTATTACAAAAGACCCAAACCGAAAAAATCACTGTTTCCAGAACTCCTCTGCGGTTGATATCGATGACCAAAGATGGGAAAGTACAATAAGATGGCGGTACAATTTTCTTTATTGATTTCCTAAACAAGGACTGCTATGCGTGCAACAATTTATGTGACCGACGATGATCAAAACGTATGTTCTGCGTTAAGTCGCCGGTTGGTGAAAAAAGGGCACCTTGTAAGAAGTTTCCATTCAGGACCCACGCTCATTGAGGCTTTGGAGCATGAACTGCCTGATTTGCTATTCCTGGATCTTAAAATGCCGGAAATGGATGGACTCGAAACCTTACGCCAAATTCGACAAAAGATCCCGAAAACCCTGGTTGTCATGTTGACTGCTTATGGAAGCGTGGAAGATGCGGTGGAGGCGATGCGGCTCGGAGCTTATGATTTTTTGATAAAATCCATTGATTTTTCAACGGTTGATCCAGCCTTACATCGAGCCATCACCTTCCTGGAGCTACGGCGTCGAATTGAGTTTTCTGCTTCTGAGAAACAACGTCAATATTCCTGGGAACATGTGATCGCCAGGAGTCCAGCCATGACCAAGGTCATTGAACAACTCAAATTTTTCGACACCCAAGACGTCCCCTTAGTGTTTCTTCAAGGGGAGGTTGGGACGGGAAAAGAATTCTTGGCACGCATTCTTCATTATAACAGCCACAAACAGCTCGGCCCGTTTGTCACCGTCAGTTGCAACGAACAGAGGGGATCACTCCTTGAACCTCAAATATTTGGATATGAACGCGGAGCATTTAGTGGTGCAAGCCAAAGCATGCCAGGAGCATTTGAACATTCCGATGGGGGTACCCTATTTGTTGATGAGATTGAACATCTGCCAATTCCCATTCAGGGATCATTGGCCGAGGCCATTCGTACACGTGCATTTTGTCGAATGGGAGGATTTGACCGACTCCCCATCAACAATCGACTTGTGGTGACCAGTTCGATTCCACTGGATCAACCGGGCTACCAGGAAATATTTCATCCAGAGTTACGTTCGCTACTCGAAAAACAGCAACTCTTCATTCCTCCCCTCCGGGAACGGAAAGAAGATATCATCCCTTTGGTGATCAAAACCATTCACGCCTATGGTGAAGAGATCGGCCGTCCAAAACTCGACATTGATTCTTCGGTACCTCCGCTATTGGATACGTACCAATTCCCTGGGAATATTCGAGAATTAGAGGCTATGATTCGCAGAGCGGTGTTGTGCTCGCAAGGACCTGTCCTTACTTCTCTGGATTTTTACTCTCAACATCCTGGCAGCGGAGAAGGTCTCCCTCCAAATACTGGTCGGGTGCTCTTTGAAATCGGCCAACACAGTCTACAAGATATTCAAGTCATGGTGATTAATGAGGTCTTGAGATTCACCAAGCAGGACAAAGAACAGGCGGCTGGCTATCTTCACATTTCTACACGGACACTGGATGAACATATTCAATTACGGAAAAACTTCTCCCACGAGACAGAGGGATCCTGAGAAAGTAGGCGGTAGTTCCTCCATTCATTCGCCTTTCCCTTTTGACACATTCTTCTTCTATTGATACGGGGTAAGATTCCTCTATACTCACTGAGCTCAAGGGCAGAACTTCAAGCCTTTGACAGGCAGTTGTTATGGCCCACCGATTGGTTTAAACACATTCGCCGGAACTTTCCTTCCACATATTATCATCCTCAATAATTCTCCACTGAAAAGGGCGTAAGAGGTTCTGAAGAAAGAGCCTTCCTTTCCAAACGCCGCCGAATTTTCCGCCTGGGAAAGATTTTTTACCAGTTCAATAGAGCTATGCATTGCAACCAACTATTGTCCTTACCTGAACCCGAACAATTATTATTCAAGAACTTTTAGCACTGTTCACATGGTGCGATCCCGCACCCATTCCCTACCGCTGCGTTGTCAAAGGAAAAGCAAATACCAATAAACCCAAGTAAATTCTTGTATTTTTCAGGGAAAAGCAGAGTCCAGGGCTGGCACTCCTTTTGCTTCGACCAATTCTTTATTGAGAATATTTACATTCCGAAAACTCATCGAAAAAGGAAAATGCGCCCATGCCGACTCTGTCAGCACCCGTTTCTCCTTCACCAAAAACTCCTCCAGGGTCCCTCGATTTCAAGAAAACCTTGGAAGGGAATTTTCCAGGTGCCTACCCCTCCGATGCCTTCGTGGAATATTCCCAATTCCGGTTACATCCTTTTGGCATGAATCAGACAAACTCAATCGCCTGAGTGAGCGTGTGTCGAGACGAAATTGCTACCCCATTCATGAACAGACTCCATAATGCCTGGAATGGAGCATTTAACTTTTCAAGTCTGGTCGGAATGTTGTATCTGGGTGTTATGGGATTTCAAGCGGCCCATCATCATGCACCCAATACTGATGGCAGAGAAAGATACGTATATTTTGCCTTTCCCCATATCGCCATTGATGAAAATGGCACTTTCGGAAATTGTCGCCGCACAGGGCGCCAAGCCCTGTCCCAAGCTTGTGGCGCATTGATTAGGATTCTCCAAGACCGTTCTCGAGGAGAAGCCAGCCTGGACCTGAATCCAGACGACGTGGAGCAGAGCCTCCTAACGCGACGCCTGTTTAGAAAATTTTGATTCGGAGAAATTCCCGGTTTGGTCACTTTGACCAAAGCCACCCAACATATCATCAGAGAAGATCTTGAACGGATGATCCAACTAACCGTCGATCCCAACAAAACGGACTATGCGGTATTTACCGGTGTGCAAATTCACGGTCCAACCCATAAAGACTGGATTTGGATCGAGACTTCTTATGTTTTCGTTGATGGGGAAAGAAATCCATTACTGTAAAAATTTAAAATCTTTTTTACTAATTAGGGCTTGCTGATAAAAGCCTAATGAGGTGATTCGAGCGGGCTTTTGCTTGTACAACCAGGGGTGCCGTGCACAGATATCGTCTTCCCACCCCCTAAAAGCTTGCACCAGGAGACTTCATGTATCGACAACCCGCTGTCAATCAGTTGGCCTTTGAAGATTTCATTCTGCCCTTTGGTGGGAAGCTCCGCCATGATAATCGTTAGGTGATGTTGGCCAAACAGATTCCCTGGGCCGCCGTTGAGACGGCCTATGCCTAACAGTTTTCCCAAGAGGACCTGGGCTCGCCGGCGAAGCCGTCCCGCCTCGCGCTGGGTGCCCTCATCGTAAAAGAACGGCTGGGGGTGACGGATCGTGAACTGGTGGAGCAGATTGCCGAAAACCCCTATCTGCAATACTTCTTGGGCCTCGTGTTGGTACTCCATGAGGCCCCCTTCCATCACTCCTTGCTCACCACCTTTCGCAAACGATTCACTCATGACAGCTTAGGAGCCATCAATGAGGCCATTGCCCAGCTGATTGCGGACGCCCAACCGACACCGGATGTCCCGCCCAACCCGGACCTGGTCGACGCAAAAGACAAGGACGAGCCCGCTTCCCCGAACGGCCAGTTGCTCGTTGATGCCACCTGTGTGCCCGCGGATATCACTTATCCGACAGACCTCAAGCTGCTGAACGACGCGCTAGAGAAAACGGAAGCCATCATCGATCATCTGCAGGCGTGTCGAGCCACTCCGAAGCAGAAGCCGCGCACCTATCGGCAGAAGGCACGGCAAGCCTATTTGCGCGTCGCCAAAGCGAAGAACCCAGGGAAGCAGAAACTCAGGAAAGGCCTTGGAGCGCAACTCCGCTATCTCCGGCGCAATCTGGGCGCCATTGCCGTCCTGGCGCAAGAAGGGCGACTTATGTCCTTACCCCGGACACACTACCGGCAGCTGCTGGTCATTCACGAACTCTATCGGCAACAGCGTTGGATGTACACACACCGCTGTCATCGCATTGCGGATCGCCTCGTTAGCCTTGGTCAGCCTCATGTCCGTCCCATCGTGCGTGGCAAAGCGGGCACTCCCGTGGAGTTTGGCGCGAAAATCTCGGTGAGCCTGGTGGACGGGGTCAGCTTTGTGGATCGCATCAGCTGGGACGCCTACAACGAATCCGTGGATCTCGTGCCACAGATCGATGCGTATCGTCGACGGTTTGGACATGATACCGCTTCGGTACACGTGGACCAAATCTATCGCACGCGTGAGAACCGTCGTGTCTGTGCCAGTCGAGGCATTCGCCTTTCCGGGCCGCCGTTGGGCCGCCCACGAACGATCACCGAGGCCACCGCCGAGCAGGTAAAACAGGATCGCCAACAGACTCGTAACGATGCGACCGCTCGGATGGCCATTGAAGGCAAGTTGGGAGAAGGCAAACGCCGGTATGGGCTCGGACGTCTGATGGCCAAGCTGGCGCGGACCTCCGAAACGATGATTCACGTGTCATTTTTGGTGATGAATTTGGAGCATCTCCTCACCCGAGCTATTTTTTCTTGGCTGTGTTCTTGGTGGCGGGACTGGAGGAGTATGTGGAACGGCCTGCTGGATACCTGGTGGCTCCAGATGCAAGCAAACTTCCGGGACTCTCGTGTCTATGGTGTCGAGGGCAAAGGGCCAAGGGATCCACAATTTCTCGCGGGATTTTGAGCGAATCATGGAACATGCTTTTTTCAGCAAGCCCTAATTAGACCTAGGACATCCGAGCCCCCATATCTTCACACCTGACATATCCTATTTCTGGCTACCCTTAGACATGGTAAATTTTGAAAATACTCGGTGATTTCTCAAAGGTTTCATCTTCTTAACCGCAGCGGCTTTCCAATTCTACCCACCCCTGTTTGGAGTTCTTTTCATCTATCCATTACCTTCCGATTTAGAGCGATATCGCACAGTCCTTACTTGATAAATCCGCTCGTTTTCATGGGTAGGAATGAATGCACTTTTTTTTTGACACATAACATATTGAAATAATTAATTAATTTATCAATCATCCCAATAAACACATTTGGCATTTGCCTTGCTTCTTTTAGCAGTCATACGAGATTAAAAGGTATTAGGAGGACGATAAAATGGAAGGCTTTACCCTTATTTTACTTATCACCTGGGCGGTACTTTCGAGGTTTTAACATGGAACATGTCCCTCTCATCGCAATTTTGACAATCATAGTCATTGCATTGATGAATCGATTGGGATTGGATTAATTTCCGTACCCCTTTGGTTTTTCCTAACTCTGTTGGTTGCTGCTCTTCGTCTGCTCTTGGCCCAACGTCTGATTGCCCTAAACACAATTTAAATTTTTAAAAAGTATGAGGTCTTGTTGATCTCCTGCTATAGTTTTGTATAACTCCCACTCAAGCAAAGAGTAAACTTGTACAAAAAAATGGTATGTAGGTCCACAAGTTAGGTAAATTTATGACCCGTCAGTTCTATTTCATACTTCTTTTCTCCATTCTCATTTCCTTGGGAATTGGTGTGGGTATCGGAGGGCGACTTGTACCACAGGAGGGCATGCCTATTCGTGTGGTTGCAAACTATTTACATGCCGTTCTTCAAGCAGACCGGACCTTTTACACCCAACATGTCGTGGAACGGATGGAAGACATGCTAATTGTGACCGCAACGGAAAATTGGCGGGAAGAACGGACATTGCCTTTGCCCGCACAATTTTTCAAAGAAGCCTCCCGTGGATTACAGGTTGCCGGCAAACCGTTTCGATACCGATTGATGGGTCTTTGGCCATTGAACCCGGAGAATGCGCCTCACAATGACCGTGAACGTAAAGCCCTGGAACAAGTTGTGGAATATGGAGAAGTGACTGAACAAGAAATCCAGATAGACAACCAGTCTTATTATCAAGCTATTTTTCCTGATCGAGCGGTGAGCCGAGCCTGCGTCAACTGCCATAATGCGCACAAGGAAAGTCCCAAACGGGACTTTAAATTAAATGATGTCATGGGAGGACTGGAAATTTTAATTCCCCTTAAGTAACCTTTACTGTATAAAAAATTCAGCCCTTTTCGGTCACCTCCCTCTCCCAAATCTTATTCATTTTTTCCATGTTGTCCTTTGGAAAACCTTTTTCGCTTCCCACTTGACGAAGAACAGTGGGATAGAGTGAAATCCTCGCCCAGTTTGTCTTCATCTTTTATCCTAGGATATGCCCTATGGGGCTTGTTCACGGGTTACATTTCAACAACCTTCGCGGTGATATCTACGGAGGGATGGTTGCCGCTGTCGTGGCCCTACCGTTGGCGCTCGCTTTTGGCGTCGCCTCTGGATTAGGAGCCATTGCCGGTTTATACGGGGCGATATTCGTCGGATTTTTTGCTGCACTTTTCGGAGGTACCCCCGCTCAGGTTTCCGGCCCCACGGGCCCCATGACTGTGGTGATGGCTGGAATCGTCACAATCTTCGCAGGCAATCCTGGTTTGGCCCTGATGGGCGTAATTCTTGGCGGTGTCTTTCAAATCCTGTTGGGACTTTCCAAGGTGGGACAGTACATCGCGTTGGTCCCATATCCGGTGGTCTCCGGGTTCATGAGCGGCATCGGCTGTATCATTCTCATTTTGCAATTGGGCCCCCTGGTTGGCCATGCTGCCAGCCCCGAAGGTGTAGTCATGACACTCAAGGCAATTCCGGGATTTTATGGAAATCCGGTGTGGGATGCCGCCATTTCCGGAGTCCTTGTTTTGGCCATTATGTATTTGACTCCCGGTAGGATTGCAAAGGTGACTCCTCCTTCTTTATTGGCCCTCCTCGTGGTTACCCCACTCGCCTATGCTTTTCTTCCTGATGCTCCTACCATCGGAGAGGTTCCACGGGGATTCCCCACCCCTCTCATGCCAACATTCACCTGGGACACCTTGCAAATCGTACTGGAATCAGCGGCCATCCTGGCTGTATTGGGAGCAATCGACAGCCTATTAACCAGCCTGGTCTGCGATAACATGACCCGGACCCAACATGACCCGGACCGTGAGCTTATCGGCCAGGGCATAGGGAACATGGTCGCCGGGGTATTTGGAGGTCTCCCAGGCGCCGGAGCCACCATGCGGTCGGTAGCCAATATCCGAACCGGAGGACGGACACCGATCTCCGGCGTACTTCACTCCATAATTTTATTGGCAGTTCTTTTGGGACTTGGTCCTTTGGCCGAGAAAATTCCCCTAGCCGTTCTCGGCGGCATCCTTTTCAAAGTTGGCCTTGATATTATTGATTGGCGGTTCTTACGACACATCCTGCAAGCCCCCCGTATCGATGTCGTCATCATGACAGTAGTGTTACTGACCACCGTTCTCGTGGATCTCATTACCGCCGTGGCGGTGGGAATGGTCTTTGCCAGTCTGTTCTTTGTCAAACGCATGGCGGATTTGGAGCTGGCTAATCTCCACATCGTGACGAATCCAACTCCCAGCACCCCTCTTTTACCGGAAGAAGCCACAATTCTGGAACAAGCCAATGGGAAAATTCTCTTGATTCATGTGGATGGCCCCATGAGCTTTGGATCGGCCAAAACCATGGTCCGCCGCTTGGAAACCGTCCCGGGCTTTAATACGTTTTCTAGCGTAGTTTTGGATTTATCCAAAGTCCCGGCCATTGACGGGACAGCAGCGTTGGCGGTGGAAGATATGTTGAATATCGTCAAGGCCCACCACCAACATCTCTTCTTCGTGGGCATGCAGCCTCACGTGACCAAGGCATTGGATGGCTTGGGAGTGCTGGTGCAGATTCGGCCTGGCCATCGCTTTGCCAGCCGTTTGGATGCTCTGCAGAAAGCCTCCTTGGTAGAAGGAGCCCCCTCTCAGGACCCATCACAACCTTCAGCACCAAACAAAAATCTTCCTGCGACTCCCTGAACAGGCCCGCTTTTTTGACCCTGAAAATTGGGTTTTTAGAAATATGCACGAGACACCTATCCAGACCATCTTTGGGTTCTCCCCACTTTGGGTGGCTACATCAATTTTAATATTGACCTATGCCGTCATTATCGCTGAACGGTTTAACCGGGCGATTGTAGCGCTTCTTGGAGCCGCTGCCGTTATTGGAACAGGAGTCCTCACACAGGACCAAGCGATTCAAGGCATTGATTTCAATACCATCGGCCTACTCACCGGCATGATGATCCTGGTCGGAATTACCAAAGAATGCGGAATCTTTCAATTTCTGGCGATCAAAGCCGCGAAGGCGGCCAAGGGCAGTCCGTGGGGCATCCTGGTTATGCTTTCAATTGTGACCGCTGTGCTCTCGGCATTTTTGGATAATGTCACGACGGTGCTGTTGGTCGCTCCCGTTACCTTGCTTATTGCTGACGAGCTGAAAATCAATCCGTACCCTCTGCTCTTTGCAGAGATTAATGCCTCCAATACAGGTGGCACCGCTACGTTGATTGGTGATCCCCCCAACATTATGATCGGCTCTGCCACCAGTTTGACATTTAATGATTTTGTGATTCACCTGGCTCCCGTCGCCATTGTGGCCTTTAGTGCCACACTCATTCCACTTTGGTTTATGTTTGGAAAAACCATGTTCGCATCACCGGAAGCTCGAGCCCGCATTATGGCTTTTAACGAATATGAAGCCATTCGGGATGTCGGTCTATTGAAACACTGCCTCCTGGTCTTTAGCCTGGTTATTCTCGGATTTATCTTAGCCCATTCAATAGGCATGGAACCCGCCACCATTGCACTGGGTGGCGCCGCCCTGCTCCTGTTACTGGTCACATTTTCCTTAGACAACGAACAGGCAGGGCATAAAGTTCATGCATTATTCGGACAAGTGGAGTGGATTACCATTTTCTTTTTCTGCGGCTTGTTCATTATCGTCACCGGTGTGGAACATACCGGCCTTTTACAGTCCATTGCCGATTGGACCTTAAGTCTCACCGCAGGAAATTTCATGGTTACGACCCTGGCTATTCTTTGGGTTTCGGCTATTCTTTCCGCTATTGTGGATAATATACCCTTTGTGGCCACCATGATTCCTATGATCAAAAGCATGCTCCCGGTCTTTCAGCAGGCCGGGATTCCACTTGAACAGGCCGAAACCCTCTGGTGGGCATTGTCGTTGGGTTCGTGCTTAGGAGGAAATGGGACACTGGTGGGAGCCTCCGCCAATTTGATTGTGGCGGGGATTGCGGAACGCAATGGCGTGCCATTTCGATTTCTGCCCTTTTTGAAAATGGCATTTCCGCTCATGATCTTACAAATACTGATCAGCACCCTTTACATTTGGATGAGGTATTTATGAAGGCTCAGGACATCATGATCCGCCAGCCACATACCATCCATCCACAATGTACGATCGGGGAAGCCCTTCGCCAAATGGCGGATCTGCGCCACCAAGACTTACCGGTCGTGGATGAGAAAAAGATGTTACTGGGAACACTGAATTTCTGGCAGATTCTTGAACGGGCCATGCCTTCCTACATTTCTCAAGGGGATCTTCCCGATGTTCGTTTTGCTCCGGACCTTGCCCAGTTCCACGAACGGCTTGGAGAACTTAAACCCAACCCGGTCACGCAGGTGATGAACCCCCATCCTCCATGTGCCCGGCCGGATGACTCCGTACTGGCCTGCGCAGCCTTGATCATGAAAATTCCTAAAACCGTCTATTTACTGCCCGTGGTGGAAGGAGATCGTCAACTGGTGGGAGTTATTTCTGCTTGGGACGTCATTAAGGAAATCGCGGGGTAGAAGGCAAGGCAGGACATGGCTGCATCATCCTTTGTTCAGCTCCTGACTCCTCCCGGTTCAAGGACCCGTATTAAACGATTCCGTATATACTTCAACTTGATCGATCACCCACCTGCCCTCAGGATTCTTCAGCAGGACATACAATTCATCCTGCGGCTGATCACCCATCAGCGTGATAATGTGAGCATGGACAATCACGTGGGCTTCTTTTCCCACCATTTTTTCATGGGCTATCTTGGCACGCACATATTTCAACTGGAGGTCCCGAAGATACGGACCTCGGATGGCAATCCATTCTTCTTTGGATACACCTTCTCTAAAGGCCGTTGTCGTCAGCTCAGCGGCCCGTTCCATATTACCCGGGTAGACTTCAACCCACTGTTCCACCACCTGGCGAGGTGTGGAAAAAGATGGCTCTTGAGACCCCGCTATCCCGCCACCGACCACGCACACGGCAATCGCTAGGCAGGTCCCTGCCCCCCACCAGACAACCCCACGCCCTTTGCCTTTTGACTTCATGGTAGAGTCCCCCTTATCTGGCAAATTCCGGACATCTTGAAAGAGTCCTTGGCCATATCAATGTACTAAAATAGGTAGGTCCAGGGGGAAAAATGAAATGCTGTGCCAAGCTTGCAAGGTCATTTCATTGCCCCTCACAGGTCCTTTTGTAAACATCGAGAGTGCCACGAAAATTGGTAACGTAAAGAAAATTTAGGGTTTACTCAACATGGCACCATTGACTAATAAGCCTGGAATACATCAGAGGGAAAAACCTCACCCCCAGGAACATCTCACACATGTCCTAGCCATCATCTTTACCAGCATTGTGTGTTTTCTCGTCTTCGCCATCCTTTGGCCAAATCAACCGTCTCCACTCGACATCGTCATACGATTTCTGGGCATCGCGCTGGGCGGCGCCTGGTTGTACCGCTTCCTGACTCGTCATATTCGGCACCGGGCGATGATTCGTCAAGCCCCGTTTCCTACCGAATGGGAAAAAATTCTGGCACAGCATGTCCCATTCTATCAGGCGCTTTCTCTCCGCGACCAAAACCGATTTCGAGAAGTAGTCCATATTTTTCTTCGTGAGAAGCGAATCACCGGCATCAATACGTCGGTTGATGACACCGACCGGGTATTGGTTGCAACAAGTGCCATCATTCCCATTTTTGGATTTCCAGGCTGGGAATGGGAACATATCAGGGAAATCCTGATTTACCCGAGCTCCTTCGATGAGGGGTATCAAATGGGATCAGCTCAAGAGCACCCTATATCAGGCATGGTTGGAACAGGGGCGATGAACCGCATGATGATTTTGTCCAAACCGGATTTATTACAAGGATTTCTCCAACCCTCACACGGACATAATGTGGGTATCCATGAGTTTACCCATTTATTGGATAAATCGGATGGCACCGTAGACGGGGTTCCTGAGATTGCCTTGCCCGGCCGAGCCATTAAACCCTGGCTCAACCTGGTTCAGAATGAAATGAACAAAATCCGAAAGGGGCATTCAGACATCAATCCCTATGGGCTTACGAACGAGGCGGAATTTTTCGCGGTGGTCTCGGAATATTTTTTTGAAGAACCGATGAAGATGAAACAGAAACATCCTGCACTCTATGCAATGTTGAAACAGATCTTTCGCCAGGATCCCCAATCACGAATTACGGGGGCCCTCAAGACCATGCTCCGCCCGAAACAGGCTTCCCCAAAACATGGAAGCTCAACAATTCTTTGAGCCTTTTGGTGACATCTCGACTTGAATGCCTGACTCAAGATAAAAAACATGCAGCGCTGACCAAAGACCCAAGCCCCAGACACAGGCCGTCTAAAAAGGCAGGACCATGCACGATCACCATGAAAAGATGAAAGAGGAGAAATGAACAATGCGAGTACTCCTGGGCACTGATGGATCGGAACAATCCTCCCACGCCACAAAGGCTGTTATGAGTTTAACCTCAGTCAGCACCCTGACCATTCTGCACGTTATTGATCTCCCTCGGTTAACATTTTCTATGCTCGGGCCTGAAATTGCCTATGACCTGTCGAAAGTCGCTGAAGAAGCACTTCGCAAAGACGGTGAGCAGGCTTTAACACGCAGCAAGACTCTCCTTTCAGACAAGGTGAAATCGCTGGAAACCCGATTGGAAGAAGGCTCACCGGCCGAGCTCATACTATCGGTGGCCCAGGAAGAACACACCGAGCTCATTGTGATGGGCGCTCGTGGTAGAGGGCAGGTAGAGGAGCTTTTTCTGGGGAGTGTTTCGCAACGGGTTCTGACCCACGCAGTCTGTCCAGTCCTGATCATCAACGGGCCATTAATGGAAATCCAGAAAATTCTGATTGCCATCCAAAGCCCCGCTGACATTCAAAAGGTGCAACAGTTTTTGACGAAACACCCCTTTCAACCACAGACAGAGATCACGCTCCTGTCGGTGGTTCCACTTCCACGTTCCCTCTTTCGCGGAGGGGTCTCTGCACCGGAGGACAAAATCGAACAGGCTTTAGAGAGCACCGAAACCTTTCTTGAGCAGGCCGTCAGTCAACTCAAGGGCTGTTACGATTCAGTAAAGGGATATGTGGGATTAGGAGCCCCGGCGAATACGATATTGGAACAGGCCTCAATCACGGAACCAGATCTCCTGGTGATGGGAATGCACCACCCTTCAACGATCACTCGGTTTGTGTTGGGCACCGTGTCCCATACCGTGCTCCACCAGGCAACGCGATCCATTCTCGTAATTCGGTAAACAGGACGGGCTACGCTCGGCGTTAGCGTTCTTTGGCTTTTACTCCTGGATGATAGGTGGAATACACATACACGGGAATGGATAAATCTCCAAGATGCTTTTCAATTAATGGTTTCACATCCTTCCAATCCAAGCCACCCACTCCGGTCGCAAGCCGTGGCAACGCCACACTGCTGAACTTTTCGGATTCAATAGTTTTCCGAAGCGCTTTCAAACAATGATTGATATTTTCAACCGATGCTTTTCCCGGATTGGCCCCATGACTCGGTGGAGCTTCCTGTGTTAAGAGATTGATAATCCGCACGTTCCCGGCACCGGCCCAACTCCATAACTCACCGGACTTCGGAGTGGAAACCTGGCAATAATGCCGAAAGTCTTTGTACATCGCGGGCCACCGCTCCCGTAACGCAAGCGCCAATCCATTCGCAAAATTGTCATTGGGGGCTACACCATGGGCGACAGCCACGGCCTCACTTAATAAAATGTCACCTTCCACTTCATAAATCATGCGCTTTCCTCCTTGTCACGTATCATAATCCCTTTATCTGGTAAAAGAAAAATAACCATAGCACAAGGCGCTCAGGCGATTCATGCCGACCATTCTCGCATGATCATTTAAGACCACTCTCACCCCTACCGAAATACATAAAAGAGCGATCAAGATAACAGTCCCTCTTGAACAGGTCATTCCAGAAATGAGAAATACGGGACACGACTCCGGTTGGCTCAATGGCCAACGGCCAAAAGGGATGTCCCTGACCGACCGGCTCCGATCGAGCTATCATCGATTCTGGTATGAAGCCTCGCAAGCTCTGCGATGGTCTCGTGGACCATTCCGCGAATATCCCAAGGGGCCACTGACCAATCTTACACCGACCCAACAACACAGAACCGAAGAGCTGGCGAAGTCATATCGCTCGCACTTCGAAACATCGCTTACTCCCGAAACTGCTCTTCTGAATTATTCCTATCTGGACATACTGGATCGTGCCAGACATGCTCTTGGTTGGCCTGTTCCGCTCAACCAACGGGTCTGTGATCTTGGGAGTGCCAATTTCGCTTATGCTGCGGCCCTACACACGTTCTTCCATCCAAACCGGCTGACAGGCGTCGAGGTAGATGGGCATCGTCTGTATTGTAACAGGCGAAGCCGCATCGATTATGCCAGGGGGCACATTCAAGATTTGTCGCAAACCGAGTATGTGGTTGCCGACTTTCGCCGGTTCACCAGACAGGCCGATATTATTACGGCCTGGTATCCATTCGTCACTCCCAAACCCTTACTGGCCTGGCGATTACCGCTTAGCTTATTTAATCCGGCCGCTGTATTCGCCCAGGTTGCCAATAATCTCGTCATTGGCGGAACCTTCGTCATGATCAATCATAGTACCGACGAAGCAGAGGTGGCGCGAGGCATCGCGGAAGATGTCGGCCTCATCTGTGTCGGCAACTATCTTCATCAAGCTTCCCTCAGTCCGCGAACAGCAGACCCGGTGTTAACCATCTGGCATCATGGATAATGGGGATAACTGGTTGGCGATTGTTTGTCACAGGGAACGACTTCCGACTCCATCTCACGATTTTCAATCTCTTGTTGCCCTTTCAAGACAAAATTACCAAAGTCTCCGCTAAGACTGCCCACTAACAGAAACTATCATACCGTCCTCCACTCATTTATAATGCCGCAAAATTTGTTTGGCGCATAAGGCCGGATTTCGGAAAAGCACTTCGATTCTCACGTTCGACCACTTGGAGAATATCCTTGCAGAACGGAAAGAAAAGAAACCGCAGCCTCCAACATCCACAATCGAGGATTTGGGCCTTGTCCCTTCTCCTAATTGTCGCGACATTCTATGTAGACCTTCACATACCCTTGGGAGTTGCCTGTGCCATCCCGTATATCTTAGCCGTCTTGATCGGGTCTTTTCTGCATCCCGCATGGGCTATGCCCGCAATAGTCCTTACCTGTTCTATCTTGACCATTGTCGGGATTTTTTACTCACCCGAACCCTTGGTTGTCCCAATTTGGAAAGTTTTCACGAATCGTGGATTAGCGCTTTTTGCAATGTGGATCATTGCCATACTGTTGTATCATCGCAATGCGCTCATCGCCCGAAGAGAAGAAACCCTCACACGAATCCAATTGCTCGAAGGCCTTTTACCTATCTGCGCGGATTGCAAAAAAATTCGTGATGAGAGGGAGACCTGGCACCAACTGGAAACCTATTTTACCGCTCACTCCAATATGACCTTTACCCATGGCATTTGCCCGGAATGTGAGAAACAAGCCATGGCGAAGTTTAAACGCGAACAATTAGTTCAATAATGTTTCCAATCTTGTTGAGAAAGAAGATGGGGACAGGACAGGACAAAAGGGATGTCCTGCGCGGCGGTCCGAGAAACCCTTCGATACTCACCCCTGCCAAAGCCGTTTAAGGATTCGCTAAGTGGGAGAAACAAGAACACGGACCCGAGATAGGAAAGCGGGTGAAAACGTTCTCAGGCCATTTGAAACCTTTCCGATCCAATCAAGCCAATTGCTGATGAGAGGAGATGCCGATTGACACAACCTTTATATTGGACAGAAAAAAAGGGGAACAATCCATGAATGATTCAAAACCGAAAACCAGGAGTGAGATCTTCAAAAATGGGTTCCATTACTTGCGAAATGCACTCAGTCTTTTGATCGAATCAAAATTCCCTTTCGTGCCGTTCCACCACCCGTCTCAACATTTAAAAATGTGACGCCGGATCGTAATCCCTCTGGCACGACGACTTCCACGCGTTCATCATCCACAAACGAAAATACTTTGGCCGGGACTGAACCAAAAGTCACACCGTGCAAACACTCTTTTTTCTTTCCGAAATACTTTCCCTCTACCACAACACTATCACCGGTTTTCATTTCGTCCGGTTTTACATGATCAATTTGAGGACGGACGCTGGAATCACAGATGGGATCATTTTTGACCTTTTGCTCATCAAACCCCTTAATCGATTCCGGAATCACAAAACCACCCGACTCTTCCACAGATTGACCAGGTACTCCCTGCCCCCAGGAACCAGACACCCCGATCAGGCCAAATCCTAAAAAAACAAGAGGTCCAAATAGGTAGGAAATCCTCACCAACATGGGAAACCTCACAAGTTAAAGGGTTAGAAAAGTGTCCCTTTGCCCTCATCAGATAAGGCAACAATGGACCAATTCATCGATCGTATTTTTCTTATTAGATTCCTTTGACCACCCCATCGTCAATCACATCTCTCATTGGAAACGATTGGGCAGCCTCAGGATACTCCGAAAACTCAAAAATTTCTATCGGAACAATTTTTTGTGCTTCCCAACCCGTTGAACTATCTCAGATTCAAATACCTACCCAGCCGAATTTTTCTTCGGCACAAGCGAATGCATTCCCCTCGTCGCTCCATGCGTCCAGACCATTATTGATAACGCGGCCAATCGGATTGAACTAAGTGCTTCCAGGCTGATAGAAAGTTGGATGTCTAGTAAAGATGACTATGTAGGTGAATTTGGACTCTCCAATGGATCCACGCCGATTGGAATCGAGGCCCTCCGAGAATCCCCTGGAATCGAAGGACCAAGTTACATTCGAATGTTTCGAAGTCTCTCCAGAATCGGTGTGGAAGCCCTCATAACTGTGACGAGACTATTGAGGCTATTAGGAGCTATATCCCGACCGTGGTCGTAGAAATCAGCATGTTCATCTCACCATCGTCGTGAAAATTCACCGAAGGCATTGCACAAAAAAAATTTGGGTAAATATGACAACCAATCTTCAGGCACGTTAATAGAAAGAGCCCCTTATCCCAATTCCTGAATAAGAGCACGCATCTCCGGAACGAGATCCCCACCCCCGCTGGAACGGCCTGACAAAGCCGCATCGATACCCGCCGCCAGCACAGTCTTGGCCTCCTCATGACGCTTCAGTCCAGCCAATGCCCGTCCTAAAGCCAAATGGGAGGCGACATGAATGGGATCTAATGTGACCGCAACACGCAAGTGCTCCACGGCTTCTTCAAGATGCTCCCCTTCCTTCAGTAGCTTGTCTCCAAGCCCATATCGTCCTAGAAACCCATCGGGTTTTTTGGCCACCATTTGGCGAAATATGTCAATATCCATGCTATGACCGTCCTCTCCAAAAAAAATGGATGTAGGCTCCAATCATACCATCCACCTCAGGGGATCAGCCAGACACAAGCCACATGCAATACACACCCTCACCTCTGTGTGAAAAGACGAGAGGAAAATCGGCCACACGAATGGTAACCCATGCCCACTAAGACAAATTCACGAATGGAAAAAACAATTAATATCCATTCCGGTCACATTGATCCATCAAAGCCCTTTTCAAAAGACGGTGCCTTTTAATATGTATATTCCCATGCAACCGGAAAGATTAGAAAGATAGACTCATTTTTCAAGCTAAGAACAGCTTGCGTTCGTTTTTGTGAGGATATGGACAGCGGGATGGTGATGGATGCCTGCCAAAACTGTTCATTACATCTGCATTGCTATTTGGCCAGGACACCCACAGTACACCCCTGAGTGGAAATGAACGATGCATGGAGAACGAACAAAAGGGGCCACAAGGAGCCCGGAGATGGCAGGTGATTATCAAAACTTGACGGATATAATGCCTTGCCAAGCCCTGCAGTTTCACTACCCAGTAAACACATACAGGTAGTTTATGGGAAAATTTCTTCCCCATTTTTCCAACCCCGCTTCACATATCCTGAAGATTTCCCTGAAAACCGGTAGATTTTTTCAAAACTTTTCCTACGAGAGAACTCAGTTCAGGAAGATCATGCGGCTTTTTCAGCACTGCCTCGAATCCGGCGTCTAATGCCTGCCTTCGAATCTCCTGATTGGGACTCCCCGTCACCAAGACAAATGGGGGGCAACAACCATTACCCACATATTCAAGATTTCTCCGTAACTGAATGCCATTCATCGCAGGCATTTGGAAATCCGTCAGGACAAGGTCATAGTAACTCATTTGAATATGGGTAAATGCCCAGGTCACATCTGAAACTTGACTACATAGATACCCTTCGAGCTCCAAGTATGATTGATACAGGTCTAAAAGTTGGCGGTCATCATCAATAAGCAGAATTCTTTTTGTGTTGCCTCCTGCCCCAGTGCTGAGAAAATTCTCCTGCCCATCTTCACCAGGCAACTTTTCCAGAGAGTAACATTCAAGCATAATAGCTCTCATCAGGTGAAGAAAATTTTCCCAAGCATCATAGGTTTTTCCATCCATGCCTTCCCCACCCAATTCCGTCAGCACATGCAAGAGCGCATATACGACCGGAGGGTAGTGTTTGCTTTTAATACCATATTTCTTGTGCCGTTCTCCTAAATGAACGAGGGAAGAACGTAATTCCTCAGGGTTTTCCATGCGCAAGACCAATGTGCGGAATCCGCTTAGAAACGCCGCGTATTGTTGGGCTAACTGGGCCTGCGGGAAAAAGGTCTGAAACTCCGGGAATTTATCAAACAACACATGATAAAATCGAAAAACAATCTGCTCTCCGTGAGACGCCACGATCTCAAAACTTTCCTGGATTCGTGATATATCAGAATTGGGAATTCCCGGAGAAATATTCAATTTACCATTCTTCATGGCCGCCTTTCTGTGGATAAAAATCCTTCCTGGATTCGCAGGTTTTTAATAAAAGAGGCGCAGACATTTTTCGGTCAATACGTCTGGAGCGATCGGTTTGATGAGATAGTCCATCGCTCCCTTAATTATGGCAAGTTGAATTTCCGATTGGTGTTCAGAGGGTGACATCACGATCACCGGCGGAAGCGTTGAAGACTGCGCTAATTGTTCCAGCATTAGAAGGCCACCCATGACCGGCATGGATAAATCGAGAAGTACCCCATTGACCGTGTGATGTTGAAGAGCCTCAACCCCTTCCTTCCCATTGGCAGCAGTAAGAACCTCAAAGCCCAGGGCATTCAGACGATCTCTCAGAAACAGGAGGACGTCCGCATCATCGTCGACAATGAGAATGCGCTTTTGACTTTTCATTGTATGTGTGCCGGCATCGGGTGGAGAGGTCGTCCCATCCATGATCATCCATCGCATAAATGAACGAATGAATATGGAATGCATGCCCACAACCATGTCTTTACTGAGACGCCTTGACATCAGTGACCGTGAGGTGATCGTGTAACGTACCCTGGCTTATGACCGCGTGATGGGGAAGAACAATAATTTCACCCCTCATGATGGGATGAAGCACGCAATAATAGGAATACCGACCGGGAGGCAGTGAAGGGATCGTGAATTCCTGCCCGGGTTGAACGCCACCAGTATCAAATGCGCAAGGCCCACCTGTTCGACAACCATCGTGTGTTACGCTATGCGGTGATGAAGTAGGATTCACAACATGAATCGAGACTCCATCGGGAACAATGGCCAAGGCCGGTCTATAATAGGGTGCCCAATAATCCATTGAGACCCTCACATCCGAAGGCTGGGTGGAGGCCGGTGCAGGGCCACAGATCGATAGGAATAAAAGGAAAATTCCTAACACAGTCAGAGTGGGAGAGGTTATTGCCCAGTTCAAATTTTTCATCTGTTCACCTCCCGATTCCTTACTTCTTCCAACCGGTTGTTGTGGTTCATCCAGATGGTAAATTTCAAACCCATAAAGAATCTATTTGATTTGTGACCCATTCAAATAAAGATTTCATAAAGATTCCTGATGACGCCATTTCCTGATTCCTGTATAGATGAATACGATGTTGGGCAGTAACAAATTTCATGAAATAAAGAAGAACGGATTGAGTCACTCGCCAACCCAGGAGCGAATAAAGAGGCCATACATTCAATCCTGATGGGCAATGCAGGGCCTGCCGACGCGTTTTTGGAAGGATGTTGCGCTGGAAGAAAGTCAAGCCAAGGCGGCCTGAGAAATTACGAGAGAAACCACAAAGAGAGGAAATGGTTACAGGAACTGAGAAGGTAAGGGACAATTATTGATAACGAACCCCTTACATGCAAACGGACAATCAGGGGGTTTTCTCATCTTCCTCAAAATCGGTGGCAAATCGATAGCCGACTCCGGGATCGGTGAGAATATACTGAGGTCGTGCCGTGTTTTTTTCCAATTTTTTCCTTAAATTTCCAATAAAGACACGTAAATATTGAGCCTGCTCGCTATATCCCGCACCCCAAATGGCCCGGAGAATGGTTCCATGCGTCAATACTTTTCCGGAATTCTGAATGAGGTACTTCAACAGATCATATTCCGTCGGGGTTAATTTCACCGTCTGGTTTCGAATGCAGACATTTCGACTCTCGAAGTCAACCTGTAAATTTCCAAATGTGAACACGGGATCGGTGCCGTAAATTGAAGATGTCCTCCGCAGGACCGAGCGGATTCTCGCCGTCAGTTCTTCCATGCTAAACGGTTTGGTGACATAGTCATCTGCCCCGACTTCGAGAGCTTCAATTTTTTTCGCTTCTTCCCCAATTGCGGATAGGATAATGATTGGAATCTGGTAGGTTTCACGGATCTGGCGGGTCAGTTCGATGCCATCCATTCCGGGAAGCAGTAAATCCACAAGGGCCAGGTCCGGAAGGCGGTGGCTCATAATTTGGAGGGCCTCTTCTCCGGTGTCAGCCGTCAGGACTTCATATCCTTTTGCCTCAAGATTAATCTGTAAAGAACGACGTATTTGCCGCTCATCATCCACAGCTAATATTCGAGATCCAAGCGCCATGGGTAAACCGTTTACTCCTCTTCCCGGTCAAAATTTATCATAGGGGGTGCATCAGGGGTCGGCAACGTAAAGCAAATCGTCACGATTCGATTCTGTGATTCGGCCCAAATCCGACCACCATGGGCTTCGACCATACCTTTACAAATCGCCAATCCGAGACCGGTCCCACGAATGAGTCGTGTCCGCGGACCCTTTAACCGATAGAATCGGTTGAAAATACTGACCAATTCTTCCTGAGGGATTCCTTCCCCCTCGCTGGAGACCCTTACCTCCACCTGGTTAGGCGTCATGCGGCCAACAATGCTGACCAAGGAGCCTGGGGAAGAATATTTAATGGCATTATCTAACAGATTGATCAGGACTTGCTGAATTTCCATCCCATCCACAAAAATAGGTGAAATTTTCTCCCCCAGGTTCACTTGCAACGATCGGCTTTTCAAAGACATTTCCAACCGTCTGATTGCGCCTTCGACCAAATCTTCCAATAAATGCCATTCACGATGAGGAACCAGCGTTCCCGCTTCAACCTTTGACATGTCCAGAAGATTATCAACCAATCCATTTAAAAAATCGATTTCCTGATTGATACCCTGGAGAAATTCCTGCTGCACCTTGGATGCATCCTGTCTGGAAAGTTCAATCAACCCGGCTATGGAGGCCTTGATAGCCGTAAGTGGAGTCCGCAGTTCGTGGGAAACTAAAGACAACAGCGCGGTTTTAAGGGCATCGCTTTGACGAAAGGCCTCAACTTTTGCGGCTTCACTCTTTCGTAAATTTTCCTCTACCTGTTGTCGTTCAAACCCATTTACGAATATTTCTCCGGCCATTTGGAGGAGCCTGATGTCTTCTTCGGACCAGGTCTTTTCATGCTGGACTGAATCAAAACCAAGAAACCCGAACAACTTTCCCCGCAAGACCATAGGCACAATCACCAGCGATTGGATTTGCTGCTTCTGAAATTCCTGCTTTTCGGCAGTAGCCTCGAGTGGAAGATTTGCCACGCTTGAGATTTGAAAAAATGGGCCGGAGATCAGACGTTCTGCAAACCAGGGTATGTCCTGCATTCGAAGGCCCTGAAGTCTTGATAGTTGGGGCTCAATACCCGCCTGACACCATTCATGGGTATTGTTCATGGTCGTACCGTCATCCTCAAATATAAACACATAACTTCGATCCACCCCTCCAAACGTTCCGATGGCTTCCAGCGCCCGATTAATCTCCGCATCCAAATCTTTTGCTTCAAGACTGATGAATTGGGTTGAAAGATTCGTCATGAGATTTTCAATTTCGATTCGATAGCGTAGAGCCCTTTCTATCCTGGAGCGTTCCTGAATTTCATGTTCAAGTTCCTGATTGGCCAATTTGACCTGTCGCGTCATAAGAATTCCGAACGGTATCACTAAGATACCGATCAAAGATTCCCAAACGATCATGTTCGAGATCTTTTTCTGGGAATTTCTGCTGTATAACTTGACCGCCTTGTTGGCGACTTCAATCAATCGGGCATTTAAAGCCAGGAGTCCGTCTAACTCCAAAAAATTTTGGGGATGGTCGGATGGCGTTTTCAGAAAGGTATCAGCCCTTTTCATAAATTCAGCCATGAGTGTTTGTTGCTCTCCTAAAGCCTGTCGTATTTCCTGAGATGGAGGGGGAGGAAGGACCGCCGTATCGCCACTTTCCGGATTCACCACAGCCTGTCCACCGACGAGTAACACATTCAGAGTCTGGTTCAACATCTTTTGGGTGAACCGGTAATCAGCAGGAATCCCTTGCGAAGTCAATAAAATTTCATTCATGAGTCGTTGAGATAACATCCGTTGTCGTCCAGCCAGATCTACCAGCACACTGTCGAGCTTTTGATTCTGAATTGTCGTGATCGTATAGAGCAGGATGCCGAACAAGGCTAAAATAAACACGGTGGAGAGAATCAATAACGCTCGCCCGATTGATTCTGTTCCCAGCCATGAACGTTTTGGTGGCTTCACAACTTTCCATCCTTTGATGTCGATCCTGGCCGCTCAATCCTTACACTAAAGGAATTTCCTGATTTTCTCATCATACCCTAAACTCTTGGATATTTTTCCAAACACATGGGTTGCGGGTATGTGAGTTGCCAGTGACCTAAGGAGGCTTACGAAAAAGTTTCGCTTCGACTCGATATTTTTGATTACACGATCTATACTGTGCCCCAATAAGGAACCTTTCAAGCCCCTACCCTCTTATTCTTCACCGCGCTTAATGCCAGTCCAAGACCTCATACAATTCCAATTATTGCTCTATATCGCTGAAATTTCACAGGCCTTTCCCTTCACGGTTGTCTTCTTTTTTGGAGCAATTCATGATTGAACAATCTCAAATGCACCTAGACAGGCAGAAGGAAAGCGGCGTTCCCATTAACCTGGAAGGCTCTGCCTCCCGGTCCGGGAAAACGCCTCTCACAGTTGATTTAAGAAAAACCGGTCTTCACCCGGACAATTGGTATCCGCTCGCACGCTCCAGAGATCTGAAAAAGGGAAAAATGCTTGGAGTGTCCTTTGCCGGCAATCCCATCGTGTTGGTCAGAACCGTAAGTGGAATGGTGTATGCGCTCGAAGACCGATGCGCCCATCGACAGGTTCCCCTGCATTGCGGGGTAGTGCATGGAGAGCATGTCCAGTGTGGGTATCATTCATGGACATTTGACCAGACAGGGCGATGCATGGGTGTCCCCTATTTAGAAAAGAACCAACCACGCCCAGCAGGAGTCAGGAGTTTTCCCTGTCGTGAAGCCTATGGGCTGGTATTTGTGTTTCCGGGGGCAGTAAGCCAGGTGAATGAGATCGGGTTCCCGGATGTATCCTTAGCAGATGATCCGCACTATAAAACTCGATACCTTGACCGTCAGGTGGGCTGCCATTACTCATTCATGCATGAGAACCTTATGGATATGAACCATCAGTTTTTGCATCGCCGACTCATGGGCGGGATCCGAACGGTCTTTCTGGAACTTCGAGAGCGGCCGCATGCCGTGGAAGTCGACTATACCTTCTCTCGAATCAAAGGCTCACAACCACTCGGAGAGAAACTCATTTTAGGGAGAACCAAGGCATCAACAGATGGGCCAAAGCACGATCTGATGACCATCTGTACCAACTACCCCTATCAAACGCTCCAGTTTTGGACAGCCGGAAGCATTCACCCCGCGTTAAATCTCTGGAATGTGTATGTTCCCGTTGATTCAGCACAACGAATCAATCACACCTTTGGGTTGATGATGGTCCGAAAACCTGCAATTCCCGGCCTCATCCACCTTTTGTGGCCGTTTATTGTGTGGTTTACCAATGGAATTTTTGCACAAGATCGATGGATTGTTGAGGAAGAACAGAAAGCCTTTGATCGACAGGGCGCCGACTGGAACCAGGAGGTGTTTCCAGTGATTCAGAGCTTAAGAAGCTTGTTGCGTCGCGAAGGCATTGCCTTATGAGGACTCCCCCGTCATGCTGACAAGATTTTTCCATGCGGCAGCGGGATTGCACGTTTAACTGACGGCCTAGATTTCTGTAGCTTGATCAGACCACATGGTAGCGAAAAGAGGACGGCGCCTCATTCTTTTGCAGGATCCTGCGACAGGCTTCCTTCAGAGATTTCAGGTGAAACGGTTTCACAAAAAATCCTTGAGCGCCTTCCTGTAACAATTGCCGGAGGGCTCGTTCGTCCGACGCGCCAGACATCATCAGCACCGGCATTTGATGTCCCAACCATCGTAATTCATCCAACATGGTCCTCCCATCCATAACGGGCATATCCATATCCAATAGAATGCCATCCACGGTTTGGCGGCTTGCCACAGCCAAGCCTTCCCATCCATTTCTTGCAACAAGGACCCTATATCCCCATTCCTCGAGCGCCTGACTTAACAGCCTAACCACAGAAGGATCATCATCCACCACCAACAGACATGGACGGACTTCCTGGGTCTCGGCCTCATCATAGGACAGACTCTCTGATGCTGGATTGAGTGCCTGAAGGGTTTGCAGACAAGAAGGGCAATAGGTATGCACAAGATTGATCTCAGAGAATTTGAGATGGTCCATCGACAGGAAGGACGCTAATGTCTGCCTTCCTTTCGCACCTGCTGGTGCGACAAAGGGATCCGGCACGCGTTCACACCATGCGCACGCAGAAACGAATTGGGAAGGAGTCGAAGTTGGGAGACAATGCCGTAACACATTGGCCTTGGAAATGACTCCGACAAGATTCTGACCACCCACCACAGGCATTCTCTGGATGTGTTTTTGGGTCATCAGATTCAACACGGAATCAAGCGATTCACTCTCATGCACATAAACCGGCGAGGTCATGGTGTCTTCGACTCTGAGTTCATCCAGCGAATCCAAACGTGAAACGGCCTCGAACAGCCGAAGATCCGACACGACTCCAAGAATTTTGCGGGTGGAATCAACCACCGGCCATCCACAATATTGACCGGAGAGGAATTGCAAAGCCAGATCGTTCTCGAATTTCCCACTTTTTAGTGGTAAGGCTTTTGGGTCCATTAAGTCTTTTGCCAATGGAGGAGATGAAGGCAGGTGGTTCATGAGAGGGCCTCTCTTTCAAACCGGTTTCAACCAGAAAACCATTGGGTGAAGGGGGAGGGCGGATAAACCGATGATCGGACTAACTAAAAAGAACTATATAAATGAAATACCAATATATTTGAATTAACAGCAAAATACGGACCAAACAAACCTGGAACGAGTTTTAAGTGAAAAAACCCATAAACTTCATAGGATAAACGAGAGATGCTATCCCTCCCTAGAGATTTCCGTGAAGGTTTAATGTTTCAAAATAAACAATAACATTAGGGTAAATCATACAATCTAAGGGTTGGAGCTATCCCTCTGACACGAAAGAAAATGGTCCGGCGACATTAGACATTAATAATTAATTGCAGAATGATCGATTATAATCGGGAAAGAATAGGCAGAAAGTGAAAAAGCCAATTCATGACTCCTCCCATGTGCGCCGACTTTCAGAGGTGTGCTACCAGTGACATCTTCCCAAAAGGAAGGCAGTCCAGGAATATGAAGCCCGTTACGGAGACTCTTTTATTTCTTATTCGATCCAATGGGGAAAATAGGAGAGGCATATTCCTCAACGCCTTACTTTGCAAATCCTTTTCTGCAAGTTTGCTGGAGAGATTGGAAATGAGGCGGTTTCAAAACGAAGCCTTGGGCTCCTTCCATCAACAGTTGAGGATGAACCTGTTCGTCCGACTCGTTTGACATAATCAGCACCGGCATCTGATGCCCCAACCATCGCAATTCACTTAACATGGTTCGCCCGTCCATAATGGGCATATCCATATCTACAAGCATTCCATCCACCGGGCGGCGACCCGCCAGAACCAAAGCTTCCCATCCATTCCTTGCCGCAACAACATCGTATCCCCATTCCCCTAGCGCCTCTTTCAACGTTCCCGCTGCCGCAGAATCATTCCCCACAACCATTAAACATGGACGATTTTCCTTAGTCTTCCATTGAGATTTATCATTCCTGGAGGACGCGACCTCCGATTTATTCAGAGGGGCTGCCAGTGTAGGACAAAAGGAAATCCGTTCCATAGGTAGCCTGCCTTTCCAAACGGTTGCGAAATTATTTCCGGCCCTTATTAACGTACTAATAAGGGTAAATTTCAGAAATGGGTACTCTATAAAACCCTGGGTTTTTCAATATAAATGTTCAATGCGAGCGATACCTTTTGTAAGACCTTAAGGGCAGCACTGTAGATCTAGTCAATTTGATGAACCCAAATATCCGGGCGTGCCTGAGAAAAACATATGTCTTACATTTTAGTGTCTCTTAACCGTGGACCTTCACCATAGTCTGTTTCAGCTCCAGCTTGAGGATCTCTGGACTGCAAAAACTGTCTGTCGGTTTTAGACTGAAAACAGGATTGGAATTAAGCATGATATTCTTAAAATTTGGTTGCGTCAGCCTGCTCTTGTTACTCGGCTTTGCTGAGGGGAGTTGGAGTGCGACGATTCTCAGTGGGGATGTGATTGGTCACTGGTCGGGCAAAGGCAACATGTTTGAAATGGAAAACTACCGAAAATTTTTCCATGGAGAGGTAAACGGCATTCTTGAAGAGCGCACTCCTTTGCAGAAGTCACACGGGCTTTTCAATCGGGCACAGATCCGTTGCCAGGTGTCGATGAACATTGATCCCAAGACCAAAGCCCGGGATTCGTTTGGAACGTGCACGATGATGATCCCCGACACACACGAAGTCATCCATTCCCGGTGGTCCTGCAAGAGCCTGGCGGAGACGTGTGAGGGAGAATTCATCTGGATGTGGGGAACCGGCAGATTCACCGGAATCTCCGGCACCACCCCGTTTCAGTCCCGCATGGAAATTGGAGTAACCGAATCAGGAGCCATCCACGGTGAGGCCACATGGCCGGAATTCACCTATCAACTACCTTGACACACCATTCTCAGCTTTTTTCTGAGACCATTCCCTCCCAGAGCAGGCTTCATTGCCTTTGTGACCGGACTTCTGGCAATCAATGTCAGTGCCATTCCCGGAGCTGAAGATCACCATGGTCTGTCTCGCATTAACATCTGCGGGGTTGCTGCTCGTGGGCATTTTTCGTTGGTTAGTTAAAATGGTTGGGACTTTTTCTATATCCCATAAGGGTGGGAGTCCCCGCATATTTCAACTGCCAGACCAGGTCAGCTTTATGTTGATTTTCTTTATGAATTAGGCTGAACCTATTTTAGTTTGGGAAATAGAAGGTCTGAACTATATTTGTGGAAGGAGCTAACCCAGATCATTAAAGATGAACCAGAGCTAAGCCTAAGCAGAATGCAATAGGATCTGTGGAAACCGGGCTGTCAGAAAATACTCTTGTCGCCATCAGAACTTAGAAGCGATTCATAGTCAGTCTTTTCTAAAAATTCACAACGAAAGGTCTCATCCAAAATTGCTCTCTCGATGTCCTTTCGAACTTTTATTAAATCATTTTCCCCTCGAAGAAGGAGGGCAACGAATCTCAAGATAGAATTTCTGACGATGGAGATGAGTTTTTTCAAATCTTCATTATTGATAAATTTTTCTGGGGGTTCAGTAGACGGGTCATGCTGACCGTGAAATAACTTTCCTCGTTTCTTGAACATTGCCCTGAGAAATTCAAATGTACTTTCTCTTGATTCTAATGTATTTCCTAGTAAAACTGCGCAACTTTGTGAAATTCTGAATGTTTGCTCGGCCTGATCAGAAGGTGTATAAAGGGCTTCCAAAGCAATAATAAGATCTGCGAATTGTTCTATCCGACTTACCTTTTTATGACCATCTTCATAAAAATCCCCCGCAATACCGATCGCTTTTCTAAGGGAAGGTCCACTTTTTGTAAATTTTTCTGCATGTTTTTGATGCAAACCCCAAAACAACTCAATTGTTTCTGATTCGGTGGGTGAAATTAAATACCATAAGTTTTCCGGAGGTTTGTCTTGCCTCGGGGTACCCAAATAATACAGACCTCCTCGTTGGACTTGATTTACCCAGGGTGGGTTAAAGTAGGGAACGACATAATCAATATCCACAATAGCATCTTTGGCATATTGCAGAATTTGGCAAAAAGGTGAGGCATCATGCCAACGACGATTTAGCCAGTCACCCAACAATTCAGAATCAAACCCTTCACTATCCTTAACAACCAGAAAGAAATCTCCTGTCCCTGGAGGACTTAGAAAACTCGATAATGTATTTTCGCCAAGTAACTGAGCTTTGGCTCGCCACTCTTGCTTTTCGATGGTCCATCCCGAATATGGAGGAGGTGGAAGTGCCTCAATATCCCATACATCAAAATTAAAAAGATGAAAAAATGCTTTCTTTTCAAAAGGCCCTTGACCGTAAAGCGAGGTCTCGAGTTCTGCAATACTTTGATCAATGGGATTGGGAAAATCAAATAGAGAATTACGTGAGTCGGAGGTGGATAGGGGTGGGAGCCGGCTGAAAAAGAGAATGTCTAATACATAAGCAAGACGCTCTATGTCCCCGCAACACTGATGGAGAAAACAGTCTTGAGTGAGAATTTCATCCAAACTAGCGTTGATATAATCTACCGTAAGTCCACATTCGATAATGTCTTCGGTTTTTTCTGGGTCCATTGACAAAGATAAAAAGGCATTAAGTGGCGTTAAATACTTTTGGGAGAACGCCACTAATTCACTGGCGGTTTTACGCAGAAACTGTTCAAATGTTTCACTGATTGCCATTTTCTAAATTGCTTTTCATATCAATTGATTATTTATGATTACTTACTAAGTTTCAGTGCGAATTTCTGAAAATGCTAATAATTGGAATGGCATAATTTTATTCCATATCTTCTTTTAATCTCTCAACACCTAATTGGTTGAGAACCTTTATTAAACTAGTTTTAACTCGCCTGTCATCTTTGATGGGAACAGGGGAAACATCGCCAAATGCTGATGAAACAAGGTCATAAAAATCTGCCCCAAAAATGAAAAGCCTCTCCATGGTGTCATAGGAGGGAAGAGAGGAAACATCTACGTCATATTCGGAATGTGCAATAATTTTATCCCTAACGAATTTAAAGCGTTCAAAATCTTTTTGAAAAGCTTCTAAGAATAAATCAATAGTAGCCTGAAGCGTAGAGATAGATGGTCCATCCTTAAGTGGACTTTTGTAAGTCTGAATAAAACTTTTGAGTTTCCAGTAATCTAATTGCAGAGCATTATCTTTTGTAAGCTGTAAAACAACAGAGTCAATAGAGTTAAGTTCGAAATTTCTTTCCTTTTCATATATCTTGCAGAGTTCCAAGGAAATCATTTGAATTGCCAATCTCTGCAAATGACCCCAAAAACTTTTCCCGGCTACCTGGTTGATTTCTTCCACATTGACAGAAATCAAGCAATAAAGGTCAAGATTCTGCCTAAGC
Source organism: Nitrospira sp. T9 (assembly GCF_052156535.1). NCBI lineage: Bacteria > Pseudomonadati > Nitrospirota > Nitrospiria > Nitrospirales > Nitrospiraceae > Nitrospira > Nitrospira sp. T9. The sequence continues at coordinate 103,257 of NZ_JBQKUP010000039.1, read as the reverse complement.
GAATGCAGAATTTTAACAAGGCCAATCCTTTTTTTATCTAAAGGTGTGTCAATAAAAGATTCCATTAAACATAATTCCGTTTAATTTTTTCTACAATATAGATTAGAAAAGAACCAGGAAACAGACTGAAAAAGATGATATCAAGAATGGGAATTTTTAACACTCGTTAATTTTCAAGAAAAACTCTGAAAAAGTAAATTAGAAATTATGGGTTCTCAAGATATTGGCAAGACCACTTATTTTTCAGATCTAAGTGAGATAAACTTTAAGGATACTGAGGGTTATTTTTCTCAATGGATCTTTAGAGGGAAAAGGCCTCGGTCAAAACGGCTTTTCAATTATTAGGGCAAGGCCATTGAGAATATGATGAACAAAAAACCGCAATTTCCTGACGAACAATCAAGTGAAGGTGCTTTTACACGGCAAGGTGATGCCTTCCGGGAATGGGTGACTGATGACGGCAGTTCAGGATTTCCTGCGGCGCGTGGGCGGTATCATCTGTATGTCTCTTGGGCCTGTCCTTGGGCGCATCGCACGATTATTGTGCGAAAGCTCAAGCAGTTGGAAGATGTGATTGGGATGACGGTGGTTGATCCGATTCGGGATGACCGGGGTTGGGCCTTTCGAGACGGACCTGGGCATTCGACCGACCCGGTCAACGGGTTTCAGTTTCTAAGTGCGGCGTATTACGCGAGCGATCCGGCTTACCGTGGACGCGTGACCGTGCCCGTGTTGTGGGACAAGGAAACCTGCCGTATCGTGAGTAATTCCGATGACGACATCATGCGGATGTTCAATTCAGCCTTTAATCAATTCACAGTCAGTACGTTAGACCTCGTTCCGGTTGATCTTCGGCAGGAAATTGACCAACTGAATAACGATATTTATGAACAGGTAAATGATGGTGTCTATCGCGCAGGGTTTGCGACGTCTCAATCAGCCTATGAACAGGCTGTCCGGCGTCTATTTGAGGCCTTGGATGGATTAGAATCGCGATTAAACATACAACGGTTTCTCTTTGGCAGGAACCCGGTAGAGACAGATTGGCGTCTGTTCGTGACGCTCATCAGATTCGACGCGGTGTATCACGGACATTTCAAATGTAATATCCGGCGCATCATGGATTATCCCAATTTGTTTGGCTACCTCAAGGATCTCTATCAATACGATGACGTGGCGGACACCGTCAATATGGATCACATTAAACGCCATTACTACATCACCCACGATGACATTAACCCCACGGGTATCATCCCCCTCGGTCCCGATCAGGATCTTCGCTCTCCCCATGGCCGGGAACATCTGTAGAATGCTGGCCGGCAACCGTGGGAATTGATAGTGTCTCTCCCGGGATATCTGCTGCCCAGGCAGTCCATGACCCCATTCCTAACGGGGGCAAATTCCACGGCCCCTTCCATTTCTTCCAAAATACCGACTGAAGACCTGAAAAATACAAGCGAAGTAGCTAGAATAGGTCCCACATTTCCATCGTTCAGCAATAGAAACTGGACAGGAAGAAGACAACCCGGGTAGGTCGTTGAATCTGGAGGAATCGTTATGACATTGACAGCACATAATAATGTCCCACTTCCCTCGTTGATGTATGGCACGGCATGGAAAGAAGGTGCCACGACCCATCTGGTGCAATTGGCGGTGGCTTCGGGATTCACGGCCATCGACACGGCCAACCAGCTCATTCATTACCGGGAGGACCTGGTAGGTGAAGCTCTGCTGGCCCTCGACAAGAAAGGAGTGAAGCGGGAGGCCCTGTTTTTGCAGACCAAATTTACGCCGGTGAACGGACAGGACCATCGTACGCCCTATGATGTCTCAGCCGATCTCACCACTCAGGTGCAGCAATCCTTTGCCAGCTCGCTGACCCACCTTCACACCGACTATGTGGACTCGTATGTCTTGCACGGGCCCTATTCACGATTCGGATTGGGAGAATCGGACCGGGAAGTGTGGGCGGCCATGGAGGAGCTCTATCAATCCGGGAAGACTAAAATAATTGGCATCAGCAATGTCACGGCCGGACAACTCACCCAACTTTGTGCGGAAGCGAGGGTTAAACCCATGGTCGTGCAGAACCGGTGTTATGCCTCCCATGGATGGGATAGAGAAGTGAGGGGGATTTGCCAATCTCATGGCATCATTTACCAGGGCTTTTCACTCCTGACGGCCAACAGGGACGTGGTGGGCGATCCCGACATACGGGCCATCGCCAAACGGTTAGGGACGAGTCCGGCCCAAGTGATCTTTCGCTTTGCCATGCAGATCGGAATGCTCCCGTTGACCGGAACGACCAGCGAACAACACATGAAAGACGATCTCCAGTCCGGACAATTGGCGTTATTACCTGAAGAAATCGAACTTCTTGACACCATTGCCGATTGACCAGACCATTCCTTCCCGAGGAGGAGATAACGTAGACCAATCCCTTCCTGGATTATCCCCGCCAAATTTAACGCCCGATCGTTTGCGCCTGTCGGCGTCTGGTCGCAGACTTCAGAACTGCCTGTTTGCGGTCATTCTCCTCATCATTCTTGTTCCCTTCTCTGTCCCACAAGCCGGCACGATCCCCGAACTGATGTTAGCGGACATCTACCGGCAGGGTCTTGATCTCAGCCAATACCGGGTCAGCGAAAAACTCGACGGCGTCCGCGCTCGTTGGGATGGAACACATCTGATTTCGCGAGGCGGCAATGTGTTTGCGGCACCGGAATGGTTTACCACAGGATTGTCGGCCATGCCCTTGGATGGAGAGTTATGGATGGGTCGAGGGCGATATGAAGAGGTATCATCCATTGTCCGGACACAACACCCCCATGAGGGATGGCGACATGTGCGCTTCATGATCTTTGATCTCCCGGCACATGGCGGAACTTTCGCCCAACGGGTGATCGCGATGAATGGCTTGAAGTCCGGAAGCGCCTCTTCCTATTTGGGGATCATTGAACAACAGCGGGTCGAGAGCGAAGAAGACTTGTTGAAATGGTTGAGCAGGGTGATCGATGAAGGCGGTGAGGGGTTGATGCTGCACAGGGACACCGCGTTGTACGCCAGTGGCCGAAGTCAGGATTTGCTGAAGTTGAAATTATTCACTGATGCTGAGGCCACAGTCATCGGGTATCGACCAGGCAAAGGTCAGTTTGCCGGTCTGATTGGTTCACTCAAGGTGCGCACGGATAATGGGATCATCTTCTTTATCGGAAGCGGGCTCAGTCATGAGGAACGGCGTCGCCCGCCACCGTTACAAAGCCGGGTCACATTTCGTCACCAGGGATTGACCGAAAACGGCATCCCTCGCTTTCCGGTTTTTCTCCGAATCCGCAATGAGGAACCCCCCCGGTAGCCGGCATTGTTCTATATTCCTCTTTAGTACCCTTCCCGCTTCACACAGGCACAGCTTAACTCCACGTTATCCCGCCGAAACGTCCTACTCAGCAGCTGATGATGGGCAGGCGAATCGGTGACGGCAACGAGGCCCAGCCGTTGGCAGAGCTGAATACTATAGACCAGAGCCGCAGATGTTTTAATCAATCCAAATCCATACTCAAATGTCAGGTTCTCCTGTTCCGCCAACCGCCTTCGGCTCATAGCTTGAAGGGTTTCGACGGTATAAAACACGAACTCTCTTTCCGGCTGTTGGAAGGCCGCCAAAAGCGCTACGTCTGTCGGGACGGAACTTCGGCCCTGGCTATCCTGGGAGAATGCCACTAATCCTCGCTGAAACCGTCGATCATCCTTTAAGGCCTCCTGAAAGATCGATCGCCAAAGAGGATCGGCGAGATCCTGATTGACCGCCGTAACCATCGTCGGACTCAGCGGCCCACTGACATCATGCCCTTGAATGATTCTACCCCTCTCTAATAATTCCGAATAATAATCTCCCATCCGGTCTGGAAACCCTGTTGCCCCCATGAATGGGGTTAATTGCAAGGCCATAAAATCCAGAAAATGGACAGGAGAATAATCCTTCAAAATCTGATGAAGCGTCTGTTCGTGACACAAATGAAAGGGGTAATACAATGCATCCATGGGGGGAGAGCCTGGCAAAATTTTTTCAGTGAGTGTGGGATGAGTTGAAACCGGTTCTCGTAACTAGTCTGGTAGTGGAAAAAACAATCCCGGTGCGACCCCTGTTTTGAGAAGGGCTCCTAGCACTCAAGGTATAGCTTTTTCCTATCGGTGATAAATGTTTTACCGGAATTCGGCGCAGCCGTGGACCTCACTAGGTGAACAACAAGAATGCCCGTCAAAGTCCTTTGACAATCCTTCTGACTTGTTAGACCTATTTCAACGGGAGCATTTCACCCGCCCACATGGGCCTGAAGAATTTTAGAACCGGCAATCATCGGATCAGCCGGAGCCAGCTCCAAGGCCTTTTTGAAATGGTTCGTCGCATCGCCGTGGTTTCCCAACTTATCCAGTGCGAGCGCAAGATTGTAATGCGCTTCCGGAAGGTCAGCATTCGCGGCTACGGCTTTCGTAAAATGTTCCTGGGCCACCTCCCAATGTCCCTGTTGGAAATGATTGACTCCTTCTTCATTCTCCGCTGCACCGGCCACTCCGGCAGTTGCCATCAGGGCACCTTCCACCTGTGGCGTTTCCACCATGCCCGGAGCATCGGCCGGCGACATTGGCGTACTTTCCGCTTTGGGTTCCGGTTTCGTTTCTTTTCCGTATTCGCCGGAATCGCATCCACTCCATACCAACATCATGAGGAACAGTAATCCGAGACCGAAAGATCGCTGATTCATCGTATCCTCCTTATTTGAAATGGTGAGCGGCCCTCCCGCAGACCGCGAAATACTGCCGGGAAAGGAATACCTTCACGATTTGGATTGAGCAATGTCAATAGCGGCCATATTGTGCACCATCATGATCGTCATGGCCCGAACGCCCATGCACCGACACAAAGACGGTTTACGCAAAGACGTTTTCCAAAAACATTCCCCCAATGCCGGCAACAATTCCCCACTACGATCAGGACAAGTCCTTTCTGTTTCAAACAAACAGGCACGCCATTACAAGGTTGTGTTATTCCTTCCCGGATGATCTAAAAGGCCTGACAGTTTGAAGTGAGAGGGATGTGGTTATGGCTTTCTTCAGGTCAATTAGGCTGATTGGGTTCCCTGTGTTTCTCATTACCTCCGCTTTCATTCTCGTTCCTCCCGCGATCTTTTGTACCGATGTAACGAATAATCTCCCACTCCTCTTAGGCATTTCCCCGAATACTATCGCCCTACTTGACTCCCGGAATTTTGAAATTATTTTATAAGTAACATCGATGCATGTTTGACCTTCGAAGGTACCATGAGGAATTAGCAAGCATGTGGAAGGATGAAGTACGAGAAGTTCAAAGAGGAGGGGTAAACTATGGTCATTCGAAGATTGGAAAATTGGCCGTTTGATGGTTTTTCTGGTGGAGTTTCAGAGCTGGACCGGCTTCGACGGGATCTTGGGCACTTGTTCAATGGACTATCCAGGGTGAATGGTTGGGATACTCCAGCGGGCGTCTATCCCCTTATGAATGTGTCACAGGATAGCGAAAATGTATATGTTCGCTCGGAAGTTCCCGGTATGACGCTCGATCAACTGGAGGTGTCGGTCACAGGTCGAAATCTTACTGTCACAGGTGAGCGGGCGATTCCGGATGAGCAATCTACTGTGCGATATCATCGTCGAGAACGGGAAGCCGGGAAAATACGACGACAGTTAGCATTACCCACGGATGTGGACAGTGAACGAGTGCAAGCAAAATATCAACACGGTATTTTAATGGTAGTCCTGCCTAAAGCCGAAAAGGCTAAACCGAAAAAAATCGCCATTTCAGGGTAAAGATTGAAACAGAGGCGAGTGATGGGGAAACCCTCATTCAATAAAGGAGGATGAACACATGACAACACAGACGCAGGACATACAAGTACGGGATAAGCGGGAAGTCAAATCGGATGCGGAACAAACAATCCCTGGTCGGGTGTTTTCACCCAATGTTGACATATTTGAAGACGATCAGGCCCTGACAATTGTGGCGGATATGCCCGGGGTGCCATCCGAAAATGTCTCAATTGATCTTCGTAACGATGTGCTTTCTTTAAGCGGTGTGCCGTCGGTTTCTGTTCCTGAGAAAGAGGAGCATGTTTTACGCGAGTACGAGACCGGGAAATATTTCCGACAATTTACTCTTTCTGAAGTAATTGATCAGGAACATATTGAAGCCAAACTGAATAATGGAGTATTGCGAGTAACTCTGCCAAAGGTGGGGCCTGCCAAACCTCGCAAGATTCAAATCACGGAAGGGTAATCAGATCTCAACATTCGAGGGGAGCCGTTCGAGTAGGACGGCTCCCTTTTTTGCGTGAATGATCGCTCACCGGGGATGGACGATTCTGAGGCTTTTGATACGCTGACAGGATGTCCGCCTCAGGACAGAAGTCTCTGCCAGAAGACCGAAGCCCATGGGTGATCCACTGGAGAAGCCGGTTGGCCCGGGCCCATCAACATGGTCATCTTGAATTAATAATGTGAGAGCGTAAGTCCGCTTTGTCCCATTCCATCGTGAGCGACAATATAGACGGCATCTCCATCGTAGACTTTAGTCTCTTCACTGGCAATTCGTTTATTCACGGTCACCATGACTTTTTTTTCTTTTAACAACTGAAAGATTTCCCGAAGCGGTTTGCCTTGTTTCCTGATCAGTTGCTTAATGGTGACGGAGTCAGCAATCTCGCATCCAAGAGCTCGCTCCCCATCAACAGTTTGCAAATCACCCATTAACGTAATCGTAACCATAATTTCCTTTTGTTCAGCATCAATATTTTTCCAAGTATCTTCATGAGCGCCCGGAAACCTTTCATTCAGTGTTTGTCTGATGAGCCCCTAAGGCACGGTTGCAATAATTCGAGCCGGTCCTCCTGTGCCTCCCTGAATCTTCATAGGGAGGGCCGTTATTCGAGCTCCTCTGGGTGGTAAGAGTTCGAGATGCGCCACATTCTCCAACGCATAGCGATTCGCTCGACCCAGAATTTGATGAACGGGAAAATCCCGTGACTGCCCGGCATCAATACTGGCTGTATCTATCCCAATTCCTAAAATATCTCTTTTCGTAAGCAGAAATGTTATGGCCTTGGCAGAAAAGCCGGGGAAATGGAGCGTAGCGGGATCCTCTGGAGTGGGGCTACCAAGATATCGGACCTTATCCGGCCAATACTGTCCAAACCCGGTAAAGAGTAACACGATGGCTTTGGGAGGGATTGGACCGTACGAGATTTCCCATTGGGCAATATCGTCAACCTGTAAAGTATAATCCGGATTGGACTCCACCTGTGCTCGAATATCCAGCAAGATCGCCTCACCTGTTAACTGGTCGACGGGGATTTCATCCACACTCCACCCGGATTCTGCAAAATGAATAGGGGCATCGAGATGGGTGCCACCATGCTCTGAAGCTGAGTAGACTGCCGAGGCATACCAATACCCCTGCTTGCTGGGCCCCCAATTCGTTTTCTTCCAGTGAAAGGACTCATTCGTTGGCCAATACACAGTCTGTTCCTCAAAGGGATAGGTCAGATCGACGATTGTTCCCGTTAGGGGTTGGCTCATCGTGCATCCCCCGAATACGAGAACTGTTAGCATGACCCGGATCAACATGGGCTGAGACCCACGAGCTTCAGAAAAAAGATCAACGGCAGCATACCGAAAATCCTAACAAGTTGAGAAAGGGCACAGCAATGGAAGAAAGCCATGTAAATCACCAATCATTTTGGGAAATGGCCGTTTACGGCATATGTGGAATCAAACCTGAAAACATGCTACAAATTGCTATCTGTCTCAATAGGCTCATTACACACCATGTATAAAATAATTACAATTCTCATTCTTTTAGTGATCTTGTTCTTTATGGTTCGTCGAGCTTTCCGTGAATGGAGTCAGCCCAAACTTGACCCTGCCACCCCAGGGAAAGATGTGATGATTCAAGATCCCGTCTGTAAAGTATACGTAGCTGCGGGCACGGCGATTGTACAGGAGCTAAAGGGAAAGAATTATTATTTCTGTAGCCAGGATTGCGCCAGGCATTTCAAGCCTGAGGACGTCACCTAAAGAAAGACCGGATTCGAAAACTGATGATTGACGATGGAAGGCAGGCGGGTTAGGTCAGGGCTCCACCACACGATGAACCGGAACCTGCCGTACATCCCAGGCAATGGGGTCCGACTGCAATTGGTCGGTGTTTCAGTTCCGTCAAATTGAACCGGTCTATCCAGGCTGGAGATTCCGGCTGGACCGGCAGATCCAACATTTGATTGAAATCACAGTCATAGAGGCGCCCGTCCCACCCCACACTCAGCAGAGACCGACACATCAGCCCATCGACAGCCAATGGATTGAAATTATTTAATAAAAGCGTGTAGTAATGCTCAAGTTGTCCTGCCTCGCGTAACTCATCCCAAAAACGACTGATCGGCATATTGGTAATCGTATAAAGGCGGTTAAACTGTATGCCATATCGCTGCCCCAATTCTTCTTTAAAGTCTTGTTCTAGTTCGACTTGAGGCGGTGGAAGGACAGGGCCCAGGGGGTTATAGACCAAATCCAGCATGAGACCGGTCCCGTCTGTTCCATATCCCAAGTCATTGAGAGTCTGGAGTGCGGTAATGCTTCGATTAAACACGCCTTTCCCCCTTTGCTGATCGACATTGTCTGCTTCATAACAGGGGAGGGAGGCGACAATGGCCACGTGATGGTCGGCAAGAAATTGAGGAAGATGCGCTTTCCCCTTGACATAGAACACCGTCAAATTACAGCGGTCGATCACCTTTCGATTTCGTACCCGACATTGTTCAACCAGATATTCAAAATGCGGGTTCATCTCAGGCGCCCCACCTGTGATATCCACCGTCATAATCTGAGGGGTGAGATCCAGAACGTCCAGGATCTGATCCATGGTGGCTTTGCTCATGCTTTCCGTCCGTTGAGGCCCGGCATCGACATGGCAATGGTGACATGTTTGGTTACAAACCTTCCCGACATTGACCTGAAGTGTGGAAATCGATTGAGCCTTGAGGGGAAGCGAATGATGGAGGGCCAACGCTTTCTCGAACAACGGAACTATCCCGAAAGATTGATCCGGGGCAACCATGGGGAGAGCTGAAGTTTTCATTGTTTTGATGGCCTTAACTTCTCACACACCGACAGGGTGATTTTTCGGAAATTCCTAACAACACCCCGTTGACGGCCCGCAAATGACGGGTTCGGAGTCCACGCCCTCCCTGGATCGATTGATGATCGCAAAATAGGGTTGATAAGAAGTGGTCTGGAGGACCTTGTGCGTTTTAGAACAAATTTCTACCGGCTCACCGCATTGATAGGTGTGGTGGTCATCGTCACAGACCTCTAGGTACGGTCCGGTCAACACGGCAAATTGTCCTTCCCAAATACAAGGCGCTTCTTCGGGAAAGACGGCCAGCATTCGGGAATCTTGAACCGCCAGAGCCACCGGTTTCTCGTCGACAATGAACCGTTCATGATAAGGAGCTAATGCCAATAATTCGGCCGTTCGTTCATCGATTTGCTGAGGATTGCCTCGAGTAAATGTTGTACCCAGCTCATCCTGCACTTGAGAGAACGGCCCGGTGAGGGTTGCAAAGGCCGATGACGGAGTGGTCGATGTGGAGGCCAGTTTATACCCGGTGAGAGTCACAGACAGGAACTGGATACCGTCAATCACTCTCCATGGAATACTATTAACCTGATGGAGCCCTTTGAACCCGGCTTCCCGAAGCCCGCCCCAATAGTCTCTGATCGTAAGGGCGCCTGACAAACAATCGCCCCATTTGGCCTTGTCATAGATTAAGTAATTAGGCATTGGTTGGTCGGCAACAATATCGGAAATGGTGAACCGTCCACCAGGTCGGAGCACACGAAACATCTCCTGGAAGACCTTCCTCTTATCTGGAGCGAGATTAATAACACAATTCGAAATAATGAGATCCACCTGATCGTCTTCAACAGGCATGGCGTCGGCAAATCCCTTTCGAAAGTCCACATTCGGCTCCGGATAACCCAGATTGCTAGCAACTGTTGGTGCATGCCTACGCGCCAAGGCCAACATTTCATCGGTCATATCAATTCCAATGACACGCCCTCGGGGCCCGACTTTCCGGGATGCTTCAAAACAGTCGATCCCTCCTCCAGAACCAATGTCCAGAACGACTTCCCCAGGTTGGACAGTTGAAAGGCCAACCGGAGTTCCGCAGCCATAGGACACATTTAAGACCTGTTCTGGTATAAATTGTCCCAAATCCTCATGGTTATACCCGGTCGGGCAACACAACTGTTCACCGTTGGTCACCGCCTTAGCATATCGCTGGCTGACCGCCTGGGTGATAGAATGATTTTCCTCTTTTGTTTCATTGGCCATAGTACCCTCATGGAAATTTGCGAAACCCTGTTAGTGACTTGCGCCCTGTCAAAATCAGGCATAAGACAAGGTATCACCCCAAGATAACACTGTCTGGACATGCCCGGAAATGTTACACATTTTACTCATAAAAGAGAACATAGAGATGAAATCAAGAAACCCGATTATTAAAAAAACCGCTCTCCCTTGAGAAGAGCAAATCAGATGAGAGAGAATAGCGGAGGGCCAGGCTCTCCCCTTCATCTCTGATTCGGTTCAAGAAGGAGGAAGACACTCCTGCATTTACACATAAATCAAGAAAATTTTCCAGGTATCGACTTTCCTTTCCTGAAAAATCAGGAAGAGATATGCTCGAAAAATCTGTGAAATAGCGAAAACGGAAATTCACTCCATGGCCCTGGTTCCCTGCCCTGAATGTCACAAAGAGGTCTCGACCGAAGCTCGAGCCTGTCCTCAATGCGCCTTCCCTTCTCCTGGGAAGCACGCAATAGAAGAAGAACGTGCATCCGGACTACACACCTGTCCACAATGTCACGGTCTGGTCTCGCCGGATGCCCGCACATGCCCCTATTGCCGGGTGTCGTTAGCAGGAGGACACCCACAGCAGGAGGATAATGGCGAATCAATCCAGGAAACGCTGGTGTGTCCACACTGTCGAGCATCCTATATCCATACCAGGAAAGTTCTTCCCCAACCTGTGAAGCCAGAGACAACGCCACCAGGGAAAATACCCTCAATCGCCCCAGTGAAAAAGGTAGCCCCAAAAGGCTCACGAGCCAGCCAAGTGGAACCTCTCCGGAAAACCACAGCACTCCTGGGGCCACGACGACCCTCTGCATTGTGGCAAGACCCGTCGGGGTCCCCAAAAGTTCCTCCCCCCCGTTATCCACGTAGCAAAAAAAATTCGATCCTCATCGGTCTGATTCTCCTAGTGATTGTGACCATATCCGTGGTATTTGGGGCTATTTGGCAACTTAATGGGCTCAATCCCCTAGAAACCATCCTCTCCTGGCGGATGTAAGTCCACCAAATTTCCATTTTTTCCTAATACCCCACCAAGCTGTGCTCATCCTCAGCGCACATTCTCCCCTTTCAAGGAGGTCACGTGGAGACACGGAAAAAGGGATTGTGCCTGTCAATCAGAGAAGGAGTGTGGAACGCGCAAATATCCTGTCCGGCGATTATCCGCCAGGAAGTAGGGACGCGGCGACGGTGGGTCCTGCGATATTGGAGAACATAAGGGAGGCACTAACGGCCCAGTCGATAAACGGTCCTGGGTACACACCCAACAACACGGTTCCGGCAATCCCGACATACACCGCAACTTTGATCGGCATGGATGCAAGAATTGGCGAAGAATCGGCGGGTTCGTTGATGTACATCTTTTTGACGACAATCAGATAGTAGTACATGGAGATGACGATATTGATGAGCCCAACAATCAGAAGGGTGTATAGCTCCTCTTTCATGGCAGCAATAAATAAATAGATTTTCCCGATAAATCCCGCAAGCGGCGGAACGCCAGCCAGCGACAACAGAAAGAGCAACATGGACGCCGCTAAAAACGGGGAACGTCGATTCAGACCATTATAATCTTCAATTTCGTCGCTTTTCATGACCCGACTCACGGCAATGATGACAGCGAACGCTCCCAAATTCGCAAAAAGATACGTCAGGAGAAAAAACATAATCGCATCACTGCCTTGTTTCGTCCCTGCGGCTAATCCGATCATGATATTTCCAATTTGCGCAATGCCGGAATAGGCCAAAAGCCGTTTAATATTCTTTTGGGCAATAGCCACGATATTGCCGTAGGTCATGGAGAAGATGGATGCGACGACAAATAACAACACCCACATTGGCTTGAATGAAGCAAGAGACACGTAAAACATCCGGATAAGGATAGCCAATGCTGCAGCCTTCGGTGCAATGGAGAGGAAAGCCGTCACAGGTGTCGGTGCGCCTTGATAGGTGTCAGGAATCCAGGCGTGAAAAGGGACGGCACCGATCTTGAATCCCAGGGCGGCAAATATCAAAATGTAGCCAATCGCCAACCCATAACTTCCAGGTGTACCGGTCATTTCAGAGAAAATTAAGGTCCCGGTTTCGCCATAGACCAAACTAATGCCATAGGCTAATAATCCGGCCGCAAATACCCCTAAAATAAAAAACTTGAGGCCGGCTTCCGATGAGCGCTGGTCATCTCGGAGGTAGGCGACCAGCACATAAAATCCAAAGGTTGAAAATTCCAGGGTGACAAAGACGGAGAGAAGGTCATTCGACGAAGCCATGAACATCATGCCGAGGGCCGACATCACGACCATGACATAATACTCCCCACGGAAGAACCGGAAGTCCTGCACATAATCAATCGACATAAACAGGATAAGAGCGGTGGCGCCCACAATAATGAGCTTAAAGAAAATGGCCATCCGATCCAGCACGAACATGTTTTTAAACAAGGCCCCCGTGGTCCCGGCTTGGTCAAATCCCAATAGGATCAGACCGGTGACCGCCAACCCCGCAATACTCAGGTAGGCCAATTGTTGGTGCGTCATCCGCTTCAGCGAAAAGTCCAGTGACAAAAGGAGACACAGCCAGAGTGTGAGAAAAATCTCAGGCAGAAGCAGAAGCAAATCAGCGACGGAAAGGTCAAGTTGAAAGATCATTGCAAAATAATCAGACAGTCCTCAGAAGGTTCAATTTTGATTCGTTTACGGTAAAAGGCCCTGAGTGTTTTGGGTAATGAGTGGGGCCACCTGGTTAATCCGGTCTACCATAGGCTCCACAGTCGACCGTACCACTTCGTAAAAATGCCCGGGAAAAATCCCAAGAGTAATGCTACAGACTATTAAAAGAAGCAATGGCATGCGATCCACCCAATGTCTGGCATCGGTGGCATGGGCGTATTCCGGATCCAACCTCCCGTAAAACAGCCCCCGCATCATTTTGAACATATACGCAAGGGTCAGGACGATACCAAGCACCGCCACAACGACTTGAAAGGGATATGCATCCCAACTCCCCACAATAATCATCACTTCAGCAATGAAATTGATCGTCCCCGGCATGCCGATTGAGGCCATACAGGCGACGATAAAGGCCCCGGCAATAAATGGCATCTTTTCAACGAGTCCTCCCAAGGATGGAATGTCTCGTGAATGGGTTTGGTCATACACCCAGCCGGCCATGGCAAACAACATGCTGGTTGCCAGAGCATGGGCAAACATATAAATCACGGCGCCGGATAGACTGATATAGCTCAATGCGGCCATGCCCAGGAAGATATAGCCCATATGACTCGAGCTGGAATAACCAATGACATATTTGGTGTCTTTGGCAAAATAAGACACCAGTCCCCCATAGACGATGGAAAAAACGCAGAGAACAGCCGCCACCCACATCCATTCCCGCGTCGCATCAGGCAGAATTTCAAAGGCCACACGAATAATGGAAAAATGTCCAAGCTTCATTAACACACCGGCATGCAGCATGCTGGTAGCTGCCGGGGCAGCGGCATGGCCGACGGGTGACCAGGAATGCAAAGGCCATATCGGGGCGATCGAGGCGAAACCAAAAAAGATCAGAAACCAAATTAACGTAGCGACCGTATCCGAAAAATGGGCCTGTTCACGCAACACCACAATGTCAAAGGTGTGGAGACCGGAAAGGTGGTAAATGAGGAGGATTCCCATCAAGGCCACCACCGCCCCCGCAGACAGGAACAGGACCAGTTTCATGGCTGCGTATTCTTTGCTGTTGGATCCAAAGTTAAAAATAAATCCGATGGAATCACGAAGTTTGCGTCCTTCGGGATCGGTCATGCCGAGATACCCCTTGGTATGACTTCCCCAAAGACCCAGCAATAAATACATGGGCAACACCGACATTTCGTAAAAGAAATAGAGGAAAAAGAGATCCAGCGACATGAAGACCCCAATGGTCGCCGCCGCAAGGATCAGAAGGAACATATAGAACTCTTTGGTCCGATCCTTGATGTGCCACGAAACAAAAATGCCCGCAAATAACAAGATGGCGGAGGCAAAGACCAATGGGCCGCCGATGCCATCCACCCCGAGGTAAAAGGCAATGCCTAATTCTTCAGACCAGACATACCGCTGGACAAATTGAAATCCGCCTTTCGCCGTATCGTAAGCATAAAAAATATAGAAGGAGGCCAGGAGGGAAATACCCGCAGAAATAGCCGCCGTCATTCGCACCAGGAGCGCTTCCTCCCTGGGAACGAACATTAAAGCGATCGCGCCAAAAAATGGAGCAAAGAGGATAATGAGTAGGGAATATTCACCCATAATTGTTAATTCCTGGTGACCTCAGGGGAAAGCAGAGAGTCATGCTGTTGAGCCGTCGCCATTCCCGGATGCAACCGATCGACGACCTCCTGCACGGATCCATTGACCATCCGCAAGAACGGGGAAGGATAAATGCCGATCCAAAAAATCATGACCGACAATGCCACCCCGATTGCCCATTCACGGCTATTTAAATCCTTAATAGCTGCCGGCACACTGTCTTTCAATGGTCCAAAGATGGACCGCTCATAAAACCACAAAAAGTATGCTGCAGCAAAAATGATCCCGGTAACCGCAATGGCTCCATAGAGCCACCAGGCTTGAAACACGCCCAATAAAATGAGGAATTCCCCTATAAAACCGTTGGTTCCCGGCAAACCAATGGAGGCCATCCCAATGATGAGCATAAACGTGGCAAGAAGCGGCATTTTCTTCGCCAACCCACTATATCGTCGTACGTCATTATGGCCCAGACGTTCATAAATGAATCCGGCCAGGAAAAATAATCCCGCAGTGCTGAATCCCAAATTAATCATGGTTATCAGGCTGCCTTGTATTCCTTGGAAATTCAGCGCAAACATACCCACGACCACAAAACCCAAATGGCTAATACTGCTAAACACGAGCAGACGCCTGAAGTCAGGCTGGATGATGGCGACAATTGCTCCATACACAATAGCGGCCAGACCCAGGGTCATGAGAATAGCGACCACCGTGGCGTGCTGAGAGGCATCGGGGAGCAAAGGAAAAGAAAAACGAAGGAAGCCATATGTACCCAATTTAATCCCTGCCAGCATGACAGACATTGGGATCGGCCCTTGAACCAAGGCATCGGGCAACCAGGAATGAAATGGGAATATGGGCGCTTTAAAGGCCAGTCCCAAAAATACCAACCAAAAAATCAGCAGTTGCTGACTAAGGGGAATCTGAACAGCAAGCAAATCGAGTAAGTCAAAGCTATACACCTGTTTTGCTTCAAAATAGTTCAAACTCAGAAGGCAAAAGCCCACAAGCATGAACACGCTCCCCAGAAGAGTATAGAGAACGTACTTTAATGCGGCATATTGGCGTTGCTCTCCAGGGCCCCAGAGTTTAATCAGGAAATAACTGGGGATGAGCATAAGTTCCCAAAATACAAAAAAGAGGATCAAATCAATGGAGACGAAAATCCCCATCATCGTGGCTTCCATGCCCAGCAGGCACATATAAAACGCTTTTGGACGAGCATGAACCGTATCCCAGGCGTAGAGAACCAGAAGCAGGATGAGGAACGCGTTCAGGCCCACGAACAGAACGCTGATTCCGTCGACCGCCAGGTGATAACTTATCCCTAAGAAAGGAATCCATTCATGACGTTCGGCAAACTGCATGGCCGCCGTCTCCGGGACGAATCGCCATAACATCAGCGACGCCACGACCATTTCCAGGCTTGCAATCCCCAGTACACTCTTCCGGATCAGGTCTTGATCCTTCAAAGCCCAAATAACCATCGCCCCGAGGAACGGAAAGAAAGTCAGAAAGGTCAGAATGGGGAACCCGAATTGTAATTCTTCTTGCATGATAGTCAGTTACCGAATGGATATGCCGGCGGCGGAAGATCCAATAAACCACACCAGGGCCAGATGAATGAGCAGCGCCAGCCCAATGACAATAATGGCGGCATAATGATGGACCATGCCACTTTGAATTTTTCGCCACGACCACGAGAGAAGATGATTGGAATAGCCCACCACATTCAATCCTGCGTAGATCACATATTTTTCAACCCATGTAATCGCACCAGCGCTGACATCCGTGCCTCGCCCGATCCCCACGACGAAGCGGTCAAGAACCTGTCGATCAAACCAATCCCATAGCAACCCCAATTTCTTACAGGGTTCCACAATTAAAGCGTCATACATCTCATCGACGTAATATTTATTGAGAATCGTGGTGTAGGCTCGCGGAGATTTTGCAACCCATTCGTTGGCCATCTGAGGACGCAGGGCATACATATAATGCGCTAAACCCCATCCACCCAAGGCAATCGCGATGGCCACCCCCATGAGGCCCAACAACATACCCCACCCCACTTCATGGGCCTCAGCACCCAATGGAGTCGCCACATCATGTAAAAATCCATGGAACCAGCCATGCTCCGGGGGTACACCAAGAAATCCTCCGAAAATGGCCAGCCCGGCCAAAATTACGAGCGGAATGGTCATCACCGAAGGTGATTCATGAATATGGTGGGCCACATGTGGATCGACTCGAGATGACCCATAGAACGTCAGATACGTGAGTCTGAACATATAAAAACTGGTCAGGAACGCTCCAACAGCGGCCAGAAGATACAAGTGATAATAGCCATGAACGAAGGCATGAGCCATAATTTCATCTTTACTCCAAAAGCCTGCCAAGGGAGGAATACCCGCAATGGCGAGAGTTCCGATCAGAAATACACGATAGGTCGTTGGAATCTTGTCATGCAGTCCGCCCATTTTCCGGATGTCCTGCTCCCCACCCAATGCATGAATCACCGAACCGGCCGACAAGAATAGAAGTGCTTTGAAAAATGCATGGGTCATCAGGTGAAAGATGGCGGCAGTATAGGCGCCAACCCCACAGGCCAGGAACATATAGCCCAACTGGCTGACGGTTGAATAGGCCAACACTCGTTTAATATCGTTTTGAACGAGTCCAATCGTGGCGGCAAACAGTGCCGTGACGCCTCCAACAATGCCCACCGTAGCCAACGCCATCGGCGCCATATCAAATATCACATGGTTTCTCACCACCATATAGACCCCGGCGGTGACCATGGTAGCCGCATGAATAAGCGCACTCACCGGAGTTGGGCCTTCCATCGCATCGGGCAACCAGGTGTACAAGGGTAATTGCGCCGACTTGCCGATCGCGCCGACTAACAAACAGAGTGAGATGGCGGTGGCCATTTCAGATGAAAGAGTCGAGGCTTTGGCCATCACAGCCGTGTAATCGAGTGTGCCGAAATGGGAAAAGATCAGGAATATTGCCAGCAAAAATCCGGCATCGCCTATCCGGTTCACGACAAAGGCTTTGGTCGCGGCCTTCCCCGCCGAAACTTTTTCGTAGTAGTACCCGATCAACAGGTAGGAACAGAGGCCCACGCCCTCCCACCCAATGAACAACACGACATAATTGTTTCCCATGACCAGCAGGAGCATGGAAACCATGAAGAGGTTCATATAGGTGAAGAAGCGAGTAAACCCTTCTTCACCATGCATATAGCCTACAGAATAGACATGGATGAGAAACCCCACACCGGTCACCACTAACAGCATGATGACACTCAGGGGGTCGATGAGAAAGGCAAGATTTATGGAGAGATCGCCTCCGAAAATCCAGGAGTAGGCAATCACTTCTCGCGGGGTAGGATCTCCGAGAATTGAAACGAAAACACCGAGCACACATAGAAATGACAATCCGACGGAGCCAAAAGCCAGGCGCCCCGCCATATCATGGGAATAGCGAGAGCCCAACAGCCCGTTGACCAACACGGCCAGCAGAGGAAAAAGAGGAATCAGGAGAACGAGCAGATCGAACACGTTACCACTTTAAAATATTAATTTGATCGACGTTCGTGGCCATTTTCCCGCGAAACACCACAATGATAATCGCTAATCCGACAGCGGCTTCCGCTGCGGCCACCGCAATGATAAAGAGTGCCGCCATTTGCCCGGACATGGAATGAAGATAATGAGAAAAAGCCACCAGATTGATATTGGCGGCATTCAACATAATCTCCACGGACATCAGGACGACAATAAAATTCCGCCGGATCAGGACGCCGACGAGTCCGGTCATAAACAAAATAGCGCTGAGAGCCACATAGGCTGAAAGAGGAATCATGAGTTATGGGGCTTAGGGCATGGAAGAAATGCCTGGTTCTTCTTGTGAATCAGTCTTCGCGGGTGTTTTAGCAAGAACGATGGCACCAATTACAGCCCCTAACAGGAAAATCCCAATCACCTCAAAGAGCAATAGATAATCGCTAAACATCGTGATCCCAATGGCATGGCTTGGTCCCGTTTGCAGGATGAGGTCAGGCGTAGCCGCTCCAATCACACCGCCATAAGGCGATTGAAAGAGGAGAATCAGAAGTTCTCCAAATATTGCGATTCCGGCAAATATTAAAAAGGCATATTTTTTATGGAGATGCTGTTCCTCCGTTTTTAAATTCATCAACATCAACACAAAAAGATACAAAATAAGAATCGCTCCCGCATACACAATGATCTGCACCGCAAAAAGAAATTCCGCATTCAACAGGACAAACAGACCCGCGACATGGAGCAGGAGCGTCAGCAAGGCCAAAGCGCAGTGCACGGCATTTCGCAATGCCACAGTCAAAACCCCTGCCACGACACTCACCGTGGCAAAATATCCGAAAAGAAGCCACATCATGATGAAACTATGGTTCCTGGGTGCTTTTTATTGAAACAGGGAAATGGTAGCGGTAGGCGCGGCCTTCCTCCCCTTCCTTCTCTTGGTTATGGGCATAGAGATACTTTTTGGCATCATCTATATGACGCTCTCCAATCTGGTAGAGCCGCGCCTTGTCAAAGAGGAGGGTCCGCTTATCATGAGTCGAAAATTCATAGACCTTTGTCATCGCCAGCGCATTCACCGGACAGGCTTCGACGCAGTATCCACAAAAGACGCATTTGGTAATATCGATATAAAATTCAGTGGCATAACGTTGGAGCGGCAGAGTCTTATCTTCTTCGCTAAGGACTTTAATGCAGCGGGACGGACAGGCTGCCTCACATAAATCACAGCCCACACAACGCTCTTTCCCATCCTCATACCGCAGCAGGCAAAGGGCGCCACGATGGGCATCAGGAATTGTTCGTTTCTCCCGTGGATATTGAAACGTGATGGGGCGATGCAGCAAATGCTTAAGCGTCACCTTCATCGCATCCCAGATTTCGCGGAAGAGCACGGCGTCGAAAAACTTTTTTGTCGCTGGAGAATTACTCATGATCTGATGGCTGGCCTTTCCGATCAGGCCTTTTCAATAGAAACATAGGTCAACTTGAAATAAGGAACCCCTGTGACAGGATCAATCTGAACCGGCATCAGGTCTTTTACGGGTGGATCATTGAAATGTTCAGGAACCGTACAAGTCCCTGGCAATAACGACATATCCTCTTCCACTCCCATCTCCACTGTGCCCTGATCTGAAGTGATCCGCACACGGTCATGAGCACCGAGTCCAAGTCTGTTGAAGTCCTGGATGCTCATGCGAAGACGAGACGTATTGGGTGAAATTTCCATCAGGCCGGAAGCCCGGGTGGAAAGCTTCCCTGAATGATAAAGCAATTGAATCATGCGTAAGGCAAAAGGCCGTGGAGTAGGACTCTCCATCCCTACGGGATAACGCGACGCCACTTCCTCGGGAAAAGCTTTCGAGAAATACTCCGAAAGGTCAGGAGCCACGTGAGAGACCTTCCCCAGATTGTAATAACCCGGAAGGATTTTTCGGATTTCATTTTGAATATCCTGGGTCGTTTCGTATTCCATGGGCGAGCCTAACCCGTTTGCCATGCCGACCATGATGTGCCAATCCAAGGTGCTTTCGCCAAGAGAATCCAGAGCCGGACGGAGAAATTGTACTTTTCCTTCCTGATTGGTCACTGTGCCGTCTTTTTCGGCAAAGGTGGAAGCTGGAAAAACTACATGAGCCATCTTGGCGATTTCCGTTAAGAAGGGATCCTGGCATATGAGGACGTCTAATTTCGCTAAAGCACTTGTGACATCATAGGAAGCGGGAAGCGTTTCTAATGGATTTTCGCCAACCAGATAAAGGGCTTTAATCTCCCCATTTAGACAACGGTCCAGGATTTCCGTGAGATTGGCTCCGCGGTCAACATCCGGAAGGTTGTTGCCCCAGACACGAGCAAACGTTTCCCGGGCTTGGGAATCAGTGAAGGAAACCGGACCGGGCAGATATTCCGGTGCGACACCCATATCGATTGCCCCTTGTTCGTTCGCTTCCTCGGTATAGGTGTTAATGCCGCATCCCTTTCGACCAAGCTTTCCTGTTACCCAGGCTAGATCGATAAGATTCAACATATGCTGATAGCCCCCGGCATGCCGGAGAATGCCCTCCCCGCAAATGATGATCGACCTGGACGC
This sequence comes from Nitrospira sp. T9, assembly GCF_052156535.1. NCBI lineage: Bacteria > Pseudomonadati > Nitrospirota > Nitrospiria > Nitrospirales > Nitrospiraceae > Nitrospira > Nitrospira sp. T9. Next base: position 82,362 of record NZ_JBQKUP010000039.1, on the reverse strand, counting down.
TTCAGCAAATATTCGAGCTGCCTCATGAATTTGCTCCTGACCCACCCCCGTCTGACTGGCCATGTCCTCAAGAGAAAATAACCCAACGGCCTGCCTTAACGCATGCAAGGCTTCGGGAAATGCCGACGAAGCTTCTTCGTCAATCAACTCCTGATCCAGGACCGACTTCACCAGACCTTGAACAAAGAGGCCCTCGGTCCCTGGCTTCACCATCATGGGGTGAGAGGCCAATTTCGCGATATTGGTTTGCATGGAATCCACTACAATGGTTTGGGCCTTATACAACCCCATAGCCGACTTCACTCGCAAACTTGCAACCGGATTGGTCTCTGTAATGTTGGCTCCAATGATGAGGACGGCCTTCGCTTTATTGATCTCTTCCGAGGTATTCATCATGCGGTGAAGGCCCAAGGAATGCTTCATGGCCCTGACAAAATTCAGATGCCCATATCTGGAACTGCTGTCCAGATTATTCGTACCAATAACAGAACGCATAAATTTTTGAAACACATACAGATCTTCATTGGTACACCGGGCTGTAATAAGCCCGGCGATGGCTTGCGCACCATATTGCGCTTTGACATTGGCTAAACGACCTGCAGCCAAATCTAACGCATCAAGCCAGGGGGAAGGTTTCAATCCGGATTCGGTACGAACCAATGGAGTTTTCAGACGGGTGTCACTATCAATGAACTGAAATCCAAAGCGGCCACGCACACAGATACCGTCATGCCCATTTACCGTATCTGTGCGATCTCCCCATTTGTTTTTCCAGGAAAGGGGGGAGGTCACCCGAACCACTTCGGTATCTTTGGTTTCCACATATATTTGGCAACCGTCGCCGCAATAATTGCACGTCGTGGTCGTTTTTTTGAGCTGCCAGGGTTTATAAGCATATTTTGAAAATTTATTGGTGATGGCTCCAACCGGACACACCGCCAGGCAATCCCCGCAGAATTCACAATCCAGCGCTTGATCGCCTTTCGCCACTACCTGGGTAAACCCGCCCTTTTTCATAAATTGCAGGGCATCGATGCGTAGCACGTCTTTGCAAATATTGATGCATTCTCCGCAAGCGATGCAGCGGTTCATATTGAAATCAAGAACCAGGCTGCGCGTATCTTCCGGAATATTTTTTTGTTTTGCGTTGGCTAAATTGGTCACGCCATGTTGAAAGGCCATGTCCTGCAGTTCGCAATGGCCATCGGCATCGCACACCGGACAATCCAGCGGATGGACGGATAGATGCTTCTCCACAGCTTTTTTCCTGGCCAGAAACAGCTCTTCGCCTTCGGTCTGGATGACCATTCCGGCTGCGGCCTTCGCGGTACATGACCGGACAGGGGCTTTTTTCCCTTCCTGAAAAACCAGACACATTCCACAGGATCCGAATGGGTCGAATGTATAGTGGTAACACATCGCAGGCACAATTTTTCCGGTGCTGGATATGACGTCATAGAGGGAGACTCCTTCCTTGGCCTGGACAACCTCGCCATCCAAGGTGAGTTCAATCGTCGCCGCCTCGACGTCAGGCGTAGTGACAGGCTTTAATCCCATTGAAGTCCTCTTCTAGAAATAACCAACAACATATCTTTAAAACGTGGTGCGGCAGAGCGACACTACCGATCACACTCTCCCATGACAATATCATATGTTCCAAAAATTGTGACCGCATCGGCAATCATATAGCCTTTGGCCATATAATCGAATGCGCCCATATGAATAAAAGAAGGCGCACGAATTTTCAGACGATAGGGCCGACCTCCGCCCGTGCTGACAATATAGAATCCCAGTTCGCCTTTATGCGCTTCCGTTCCGCAATAGATTTCACCGGCGGGTGCATCAAATCCCTGAGAGAAAAGCTTAAATTGCTGAATCATCGACTCCAGATTCGTGAACACCCGATCCTTAGGAGGCAAAGTCACACTCGGCACATCAGCCAAAATCGGCCCTGGCTCCATTTGCTGCAGGCATTGTTGAATAATTTTGATACTTTCACGCATTTCCTCAATCCTGATCCAGTACCGATCGTAGGTATCTCCATTTTTTCCCACCGGCACACTGAACTCACATTTAGGATAGGCGCTATAGGGTTCATATTTTCGCAGATCGTAATCAACCCCGGATCCTCTCAAGGTCGGACCGCTCAATCCAAAACTCAGCGCATCTTCGGCAGAGATCACCGCTACCCCGCGTGTACGGGCTAACCAGATGCGGTTTTTTTCCAAAAATATCACATATTCCTCAATTTTTGGAGGAAAGTAGTCCAGGAATTTTTGGACTTTTTCTGTCAACGAAGGAGTAAAGTCCCGTTCCACACCGCCAATGCGATACCAGCTGGTGGTCAACCTGGCACCACAGAGTTCGTCGAACCAGTCCAACAAAATTTCCCGGTCACGAAATGTATAAAAGAAGACGGTCATCGCGCCGATATCCAGCGCCTGAGTGCCCAACCAGAACAGATGGCCGATAATACGCTGCACTTCAGCCACGAGAGTCCGGAGATATTCCGCTCGATCAGGAACCGTGATATCCATGAGTTTTTCCACGGCCCGACAATAGGCGAAGTTGTTATACATCGCGCAAACATAATCCAGCCGGTCGGTATGAGGGATAAACTGGTGATAGGTCCCGCCCTCAGCCAGTTTTTCGACTCCTCGATGGAGAAAGCCTAGCACCGGCGTGGACTTCACAATCCGCTCACCCTCAAGCTCCAAAATCACCTTCAGTACCCCATGCGTACTGGGATGTTGCGGCCCCATGTTTAACAGGAGTTCTTCCGTCCGGAGCGTGGGCAATGACTCCGTTTCCGGGTGGTTCGGATCGACTTTATAGACGGTCGTACGTTGATCTTCCAGTTTCATGATATTAGCCTAGAGCCTGCCGGCTCACCTTGCCCCCAAAGGGACTCGGCAATCACGTCGGGTCGTTTAAAAAATCAAAGGTATCACGCCAGCCTTTCCCCTGAACGGGGAAATCTTTGCGAAGCGGATATCCTTCGGTGTAATCATCTGGCATCAAAATGCGGCGAAGGTCAGGATGGCGGTTAAACCGGATCCCCATCATGTCAAACACTTCACGCTCCATGAAATCCGCTCCCATCCAAAGATCCGTCATGGAATCGACCAGACAATCGTGTTCGGGAACTCGGGTTTTGACTCGGATGCGATGGCGTTTCCGAATCGAGTAGACTTCATAGACCACTTCAAATCGTTCTTCATCATCAGGCCAATCCACTGAACTGACATGTACCATGTAATCGCAGTCCAGGTCAGGATCCTTCCGGATATATGAACAGACATCATGCAGGGCTTCCCGCTTGACCGTAATCGCCAAGTCTCCCCGCCATTCATTGGCCCCCACAAACCCGTCAGGAAATCGGTTTTGGATCTTTTCTGCGATCGGATGCATGAATTATTCGTGGCTTTCCTTAGACTTTGACCTGTTCCGGTTGTTTGGTGAACACCCGTTTTTGCATGATCCGATCCTGTAATTTCAAAATCCCGTCAAACAATGCTTCCGGGGTCGGAGGACATCCCGGCACATAAATATCAACGGGAACGAACCGATCGACACCCTGAACAACGCTATAACTATCATAAATATTGCCGGATGTGGCACATGACCCCATGGAAATCACATATTTTGGTTCAGGCATCTGGTCATAAATTTTGCGAATAACCGGAGCCATTCGGCGACAGACGGTTCCGGCCACAATCATCAAATCAGATTGACGAGGCGAGGCGCGGAACACTCCTGCGCCATACCGGTCAATATCATAACGGGATGACACGGCGGCAATCATTTCAATAGCGCAACAGGCCAAACCGAACGTCATGGGCCACAAAGAGCCTTTTCGGGCCCAGTTTACGGCTTTCTCCAGGGAAAGGGTCATAATCCCCAGATCGCCGTCTTTTTGTGGCTTCCCGATTTGAATTAATCCCATTCCAAGGCCCCTTTACGCCAGGCGTACACATACGCCACGACAAATAATCCAATGAATATCATCATTTCAATAAACCCGATCATGCCCAACTGATTAAAGGTAATTGCCCAAGGATAAAGGAAGATCACCTCGATATCAAAAATCACAAACAGCATCGCAATGACATAATATCGAATGGGGAACGGCATACGTGAATCCGAAAAGGGTTCAGATCCACATTCGTAGGTCGAAAGCTTTTCGGCTTCGGGATATTTAGGTTGAACCAGATAGGACAGAGCAAGAGTGACCAGCCCAAACCCCATGGCAAGACCGATGAAGATCAGGATAGGAAGGAATTTGGTCAGATACTCAAGGAGAAGGTCTGAGCCAGACATCCGGGGACTCTCCTAAAATAGTTTACAATTCAAAGCCTTCTACCGAGGCCGGCATCGTAGCACTCTATTTTTTTGTGAATCAATGGAACGAAAGACCTAACAGGGTAAGGACCATTCAGACCAACTGGGCTCGAAATGAAGATTAATGCAAAGTTTTCATAAGATTTCATAGCATACTGTGCCATGAAATATAGACAGGTAATAGTCCTGTAAAAAATTTTCCCACCATCCTGCGTTTATGAATAGCCGGAAGTGGAAAAGAATAAATTCCACCACCCATCAGACTAGATGGCTTGGGACTTCTGCCCTACGGTCAAGGTTCGGCACATGAATGGTGTTCCTCTGTTCAAGGCAGAAAGGCAAAGGTTATCCTAATACTCGTTTGATATTTTAGGATCTAATGGTTGTGGGGAATATTTATAAATAGGTAAAAAAACTTAAATACATTCTAGAAAACTGTCATCTTTATTGCTATATAACTCCTTTTGAATCAACGTCAGCCTCCAATTTTCATCATAAATGGAGGAAGAGAGAAATTAGAGCCTACGCAAAAAAATCTGAAATTTTTGTGTGTGGCCCATGTCCTTTTTAAGGGGAGAAAGGTCCCTATAGAAACCAAAATACACCGCCCAATTGGAAGCAATGAAGGGTATGGCTTACAAGGGAGAAGGTTGAGGCAGATTTTACTCAAACCCCTGACTTGAATTCCAATTACGCACATGGTCTTAGAATCCTGCGCTGCCTGGAGATCACCCCCAACAAATGACCAACCTAGGATTTTTTCATCTTCGAGGAAGGAGTCCGAAGATTAGGGGGGGTATCCGATTGGTCATTCCACTCGTCTTCCAGGGGAGAAACCGCTTTTGCTTTCTGACGACGGTGTATTTGAGTTTGGATCCTTTTTTGGGGTGAAGGCGAGGGCTCTCCTTCTGAATCACTTTGGGGTTTTTTTGAGCGTTCGGAGTGCATAACAATAGGGTAACACCTCCAGACTCTAAAAAGCTGAATTTATCAGACCACGGATTCTTGGGAATTAAAGGGGGCCTTTTTGAAAGAAAATATGGAATGTGGTCATTGTTTGAAGGTTTAAATGAGTGAGGAGTGAGTTAAAACACTTATGGAAAAATCCATTTATTAACTCTAGGTAAAAAATAGGTTACGACACGCGAAGTAGGTCAAGGCCGATATTGGTTTTCCCAAAAAATTTCCAATACCCGCTTTTTGAAGTGGCAATAATCCGCGAAAGAATTTCGTCTTTCATTATGATTTCCCAGAGCTGGTCTGGCCTGTATAAGATAAATCTCGTTCCGGGATGACCGTTCCTGCCTAATCGATTGGCGTTTGATTAGAATAAAAAAGAACGGTGACGGTATTGGAAAAATTGGTATAATATAAAGAAATTACAAACAACTTCATCAGAAGGGAACCATACATGATCGTTCAAATTATGCAGAAAGAACTGAAAACCATTTCTGAAGGTTTTTCAATCACTCAAGCGGCCGAAAAGATGCAGAAAGAAGGAATTGGAAGCTTGTTGGTTGAGCGGAAAGGAATTCCAGTTGGAATCATTACTGATACAGCTATTGTTCATAAGGCCGTTGGCCTCAAAAAAAACCTGGATGAGACCAAAGTAGAGAGTCTCATGACCTCCCCTCTCCCTACGATTCAGTTGGCCCAAACTTCGCACGATGCGTTAGATTTGATGGGTGATTTAGGCGTTCGCCATCTCGTTGTATGTGATGGACCGAAAATCGTCGGTTTAATTTCTGCACGGGATCTTCTGGTGTATTTTGGAAGTGTCTCGGAACCCAGAATAGGGGTAGATTAATTCACCGAATAAGCTGGCAAAAAATCCCTTTTTGTATTTTTGGAGGGAATCCTTCTTACATTAAGAAAGTACTCCTAGAGTCGATACGACTAAGTGCCCCTACGGGGGCAGGACTCGCAAATCCTGAGTGGTCTGTTCTTTCAAACAAGTTCAGAACTCTCCAAAAAACCCTCCATTGATCATTCTTAAGCCCTTTTTAAAGCGGGCTTTGTAGAAAAATGCCCCACCATCATAGGGTTGAAGTGGGGTCTCCTTATCTGTTAGTAAAATTACAGGCCTTAAAGAATCTTATGTTCTCACACAATGAAGCGTATTTCTCACCTATTTGTTGTTTGCCTGGTTTTTTGTTTACTGACCCTGAGTGGCATACTCACCGCCCAGGCTGTTGAACACAGCCAACACCATTCCCAACACCATCAAGGGACTCATTCCACACTTCTCTGCACCTGGTTTTGTGCTGCAGGGCAAACACTAGAAACTAACCGGGTGCTGGTGGATGGACCGGTTGATTCTTTTCTTCGAATTGAAGATTGGTGTCCAATCACTCATCAAGTTATTTTCGTTATCCCTCCAGCTTCCCGTGCCCCGCCTTCCTGCCTTTAGCTTTTCTCATTACGCATTTCATTCGTTATAAAAAACATTCGATGTTCAAAGTGTTTCATTCGTAAGCCTTGGCTAGACAAGCTTCCGAGCGGAATTTTGCTTTTTGGAAACATCCTTTCCTCCAAACAGGTTTTATTCGGAAAGGGTTCGCCATTATTCATTTATTGGAGCTGGATTGACTGAAAATTCTATTCAAAAAAGGATTGCCAAGATATGACTAGGAGTATTCGATATCTATGTTTTGGGCTCATCGTTGGAAGTTTTGGAATCGTCTATGCCCTCCCGCCTGCGGAAGGGGCACTATTGGATGGTCTCATGGGGGGAGTGGAGGAATCCTTAGGAAAGAAGGCCGAAGAAAAAGGGGAACGGCTCGTCATCGGCAATTTTTATCAGGCGGAGCGCCCCGATTCCCACGCTCCCATCGGGGTCATGCAGGATCATACCCATAACAAGGGTGAGTTCATGTTTACCTACCGATATATGTACATGTATATGGACAAGATGCGGAATGGTACCGACAACCTATCCACCAATGACGTGTTAAAAGATTTTGCGGTGACTCCTAAACACATGACGACGCAGATGCACATGTTCAGTGCAATGTATGGCTTGAATGATACGGTTACCCTGATGGCCATGCTCCCCTACGTCATGAAAGAGATGGAACATCAAAACAGAGCCGGGGTTAATTTTACGACCAACTCCAGCGGATTCGGGGATACCAAGTTGGCGGCCCTTTGGCGACTGTATGCCTTTGAAACACCCAGTATCGGTTCCCATCGGTTTCATTTGAATACGGGTGTATCGCTGCCGACCGGAGATATCAATCCTACGGATAACACACCGTTAGGGAACAACTCATTGCTGCCCTATCCAATGCGATTGGGTTCAGGCACCGTCGATCTGTTACCCGGACTGACCTATACCGGAGTTCGGAACAATGTTTCGTGGGGGTTTCAGGCCCTTGGAACGGTTCGTATCGGACACAATCAACAGGGTTATAAGGAGGGCAATCGATATAAGGTGAATTCCTGGGGGGCCTACCGTTGGGCTGATTGGATCAGCACGTCTGCGCGATTGAACTGGCAACAATGGTACAACATCAAGAGAGAAGACGGCCAACTCCAAACAACAGTTGGACCCGCACAAATCCCTCTTGTCCCAACTGCCGACACTGATCGACAAGGGGGACAGCGGTTGGACCTTATGGGAGGTGTGAATATTCTGTTTCCGGATTTTATGGGCCTCGAGAATCATCTGAATGTTGAAGCCGGCGCGCCTATTTATCAATATCTCGACGGTCCGCAATTGAGGCAAGCCTGGTCTTTTTGGGTTGGATGGCAAATGGTCATGTAGAAAAAAGATTGGGTAGGAATGGCTCAAATTCCGGAGAGTCTAGGAAAAAGCAAAAAAGGAGATGGATCATGAATAACAACAATGCCTTGTGGATATTACTGGCTAGTCTATCCCTGGTCATGGGTCCCGGTGCGTCCCATGCATATGAAGTGGGGAATGTTCAGACTGGTGGATCCATCCATGGAAGGGTTTCTTTCCTAGGCTCCCCGCCTGAGCCTTTACACTTTAAGGTAGATAAAAATCCAGAGATTTGTGGCCAGGAACGAAGCCTCATGAAAGTTGAATCTCGGAATGGATTCTTGACTGGTGCGGTGGTCGTGCTTGAAGGCATCGATACGGGAAAACCTTTTTCTCCAAAAACCTTCACGGGAAATTTACCTGGAACGGGTGAATTTCGATACCTGGGAGGGAAATCCCTCGGACTTCAGGTCAAGACCCAAGATTGCAATTTTGGTCCTTTCACGGGTGTGATCGCAGCCAATGAAGCCGTGCGGTTTCAGAACAAGGATTCGATCAAGCATGTCCTGCACTCCTTTGTGTCCAAGGATACCAGGGGAAGAATTCTGCGCACGGTTCATAATCAGGATCTTCACCCTCATGATGAAATCGCCCGGGTATTTCCCTTAGACAAAATGGAAGACGGGGTCGTGGCGCGGATCATTTGTAATCGGCATGACTTCATGCAGAACTGGTTGTACGTGGTGGATAACCCGTATTTCGCCATTTCTGATCAAGAGGGCCGGTTCACCATTGACCAAATTCCGCCGGGAACGTATACGTTGTTAGTCCGGCATCCGGTGTTGGGTGAACAGCGCCAGGAGGTCACCATTGATGCACAAGGAGATTTGCAGGTGGGATTTGCGTTCGTGGATGAATGAAAGGCAACTATTTTTCTGGGATAACATCAACACCCGAACCGTGAATCGCAGGGCGGGAGCTTAAAACCTCCTTGTGGGGGAGGGTTCCATTCCGAGCCAGGGCCCGCCGGCTCTTGAAGATCGCTATTATCATAAGGCTCTTCATTGCCGGTGACCCCATCTTCATAGGAATCCTTGAACATCTCACCCAGCTCCTGCTCAAACTTCCCGTTTCCATTTAAATCAATCCAAAAAAACACCGGATCGCCAACGGTCAAGACGACCGGAGTGCCGAACTCGTCGAGCCAAACCTTATAGGTTCGGCGCGCCGTCATGAAATTAACGGACCCGGAGCCGGTCAGGTCAAATTCCCTGAAGAACATATCGTTGCGCCAATCATAGTAGGCGTTGATCTCCCGAGGATCGAATTCATCCGGTTCGACCGGAAGCTTCGGGCGTGTTTGAATCGACGAAAACGGATTGGTATTCATGGCCACAGGCTGGACCTGGATGGAAGGTTGGTGATCAGCTTGATAAGGGAAGACAGACTCCTCACGGGAAGTGAGATGAAAAGCCCCAAGCAATGCAATACAGAGAAAGGGAAACGGCGTCATAAATGTTGCTCTTATCCTCGTCATTCAGGGAGACTAGTAAAATTGTATTCTTTGCAAGAGCAAAGGTGCAAATTTTGGCGAAGGATCGAACCCGGTTAAATCTTATTCGAAGTACCCGCGCGCTAACGGGTTCGAGGAAATTATGCCAAGTGGGCTTCATCCCCCTTCCGACCTTATCTATTTTAATCACCAGAGGATTTCTCCCGGCTGGAAAAATTCAAAAGGATTGACCATACGATGAAAGCGAAGCCACGCTGGGTTACGGGTTGGAGGCTTGCTCCGGCCGACATGAAAGAATGGGTATTGCTCATCTGCTTTTGTGGAGTGTTGGGAGGGTGCGCCTCCATAGAATTGCCTGATAGTGCAGAACAGAGAGGCAGCGAATTTAATTGCGCCGTGGGAGATGTGACGCCGCATGAAGCCATCGTGTGGTTGCAAACCACTGGCGCCCAAACACTGAAAATTCAATATTCCACTGACCCACAGTGGTCCACCTTTCAAGAAACCAAAATGGTGTCAACCTCTCCGGAAACCGATTTCACCACTCACATTCCCCTGACGGCTTTGACCCCGAAAACACGGTATTGGTATCGGAGCCTGGTGCCGGGGAAAGATCCCGGACGACCGTGTCAATTCATCACGGCTCCACTTGAAGACGACGAGACGACCGTGTCCTTTGTGATTGGAGGCGATACGCGCCACAGTTTCCAACCCTTTTCAATTATGGAAACCATGCGCATGGTGAATCCAGACTTTTTTGTCTTTTTGGGAGACACTATTTACGCTGACAAAGACACGCCTGCCCGAGAATTATCAGACTATTGGCACAAGTATCGAGAAAACCGTGACGGATTGGCTCGACGGCTGTTCGCCGAAACAAGTGTCTATGCCATGTGGGACGATCACGAAGTGGACAGTGACTTCACCTCAACGAATCCACTCATGCCTATTGGTCGCCAGGCATTTTTTACCTATTGGCCCATTCATCAACACGCGACAGATACAACCCGTCTCTACCGCAAATTTCGCTGGGGAAAAGCCGTGGAACTCTTTCTCCTGGATACCCGCCAATATCGGAACCCGGCAACCAACACGATGTTGGGAGCTGATCAAAAACAATGGCTGTTGGCCAAGCTCGAGGCCTCTTCCGCCAAATTCAAATTTATTATCTCCTCCGTCCCCTTTTCCGATCCTCGGGTCGACAAATGGGGAGAATATCACGATGAGCGAGATGAGATCTTGGAGTTTTTAGACAAAATGGGCATTACGGGCGTGCTGTTTCTTGCCGGCGATGTGCATCTTGGAGCGGTGAGCCGGCTGCCTGGGTTGACGGATCGCAAAGAATTTATTTTCGGTCCGCTGGCGGCTCCGATGAATTACAAGATTTCTAATCGAGAGCCACGATTTGAGTACTTTAACGACGCCTCACGAAATTTTGGGAAAATCACCGTTAATCCTGATGGCTTGAAGCCGTCGGTCCACATAGAGTGGTTTGATGCCAACAAGACCTTGCTTCACCAAGTCATCATTGAAGAAGATTAAACCGATTTCCTGTTCTCTCAGCAGATGGAGCATGCCTTGAAAGTCGTTGTACTGACTCGATAACTTCCTATCTCAGCTCCTGAATCCCTGGAAAATGTGGATCGTCCCAGCCCAGAGCCCAAAGAACGAGACCTGCCTGTGCAGGCAGAAGCCACTCCGTCAATCCCGTAAATTCAAAATAGGTCGGGGGATTGTTTACGCCACGGAATCGGTAGATCTCAACGTCCTCACACAAAAAAACACCATGCTTTCTTTAAATTTCATATTCGTATCAGACCCAGGATATGATTAAACAACACAGATTACTCACCCGGATTACTCGTTACGTTGATGCGGGCAAAATATAATCCACCCCGACCGAATCAGTCTCTCCCCTCAACGCCGGTCTTTTGAGAATAGTTCATACCAAAATCAAACCAGGACGCATGATTGAAAATTTTTTCTGACCAGCTGGCACACCTGGCGGGAAGATTGAAAAATGTGGTGGGGGGTTCTCGATACATGGGTTTCCGGGCAACAGCCCTTGAATGTGGAAGATGCAAGGGCTCTCGTATAAGCCGCCCCCAACATGCTAGGGTTTCATTGATGCTCAGCCGTGGTGGTTCATGATGCCCACTCCTTCCCATTCATCTTCGTTGAAGAAGCCGCCGGCATGGCTGTGTGAACTGCCGAAAAAGGATCCCTGGTCGAAACCATTTGCCGAAAGCCTGCTGACCCACTTGGATCTCTCTGAAGGCGCAACGATACTGGATGTGGCCTGTGGAGATGGGATTCCTGCCTTTTATCTCGCTCATCATGTTGGACCAGGTGGCCATGTCATTGGAATTGATGTCAATCACGCCCAACTCATTCGTGCCCGCGCCGTTCAGGGACCATATTTCCCCTGGCTGGAATTTCGGGTTGGGGATGTCCGAATGTTGCCACCCGACCTCGGCCAATTCGATCGCATCACAGGAAATCTGTCCTTTATGTTTTTTCGGCCTCACCGTCTTGAAGCACTTCAGCAATTGGCTCGGCTTCTCAAGCCTGGAGGACAATTGGTTCTCACATTCCCATCCCTTGGAACGTTTGATTCCTTATGGAAACGCGTGGACCGGGAAATGACCCAACAAGGGCTTACGAAAGAGCGAGAGGCATTTGCGGACTATCTCGCCGAACGGCCTTCGGCGGTGGATGCCCGAACATGGCTGGCAACCTGCGGATTGATCAACATTGACGTGACAGAATATCCCCTTGAAGTGCACACCGGTCCAGGCCAAGAGTTTCTGTATCATCCGTTACTCCGTGGGGGATTCCTGGATGATGTCTATGAATGCTTCGCCGATCAAACATTGGCAGACCAATTCATGAATACGATTTCCCTGGACACTCAAAGCTTCGTGCCGCTCTTCGCACAACGCTGTGTCATGGCTGGTTGGTTGCCGGAAAAGTAATGGAATCCTAAATATCGATGGATAATTTCCAGCATGTCATCCTCAGCCGAAAGCGAAGCATCTGTGCCTAATGGCAATCCCATTGCTGTTTCATCACATAAGCCTATCGCAACAATCCTGCAGAATGCCAAATAACACCGCACCGCGGTCGGCGGTTACACACGCAGGAAAGAATGGACTCTGATTCTGAAAGGTCGGAGGAGAAAGGTGAACACTTCACGGTGGGTCGTTATGGCGGGAACATTGGTCGTTGTGTGTGCAGGAGGATGGTACGGAATGATTTGGATGCCGGGGAGTAGCTATCAAGGAGCCTTGCCAGTAGCGACGGACGAAATACGTGACCTGGAGCAAAAACTCCACACCCATGTCCACATATTGAGCATGCAAATAGGAGAACGCAATCTCTTTCACTACGACAAACTCCTGCTCGCGGCCGAATACATTCGCGCTGAATTCAAAGCGGCCGGATATGATGTCCTCCGCCAAAAATTCGACGTTTCCGGAAAAATCTGTGAGAACATCGAAGCGGAGGTACGCGGGACGGATCGCCGGGAAGACATCCTGGTCATTGGCGCACACTATGATTCCGTCAAAGGAAGTCCCGGGGCGAATGATAACGGGACCGGGATCTCAGCGATGTTGGCCCTGGCCCGGCAATTCGCCCAATCCCCTGTTTCTCGCACCCTCAGATTTGTGGCCTTCGCCAATGAAGAACCCCCCTTCTTTCAAACCCCAAGCATGGGGAGTTGGGTGTACGCACAGCGCAGTCGCCAACAGAATGAACACATTGTCCTCATGCTCAGCCTTGAAACTATTGGCTACTATACTGACGCACCGAGCAGCCAACGCTACCCGCCACCCCTCGGTCTCATTTACCCGTCAACGGGAAATTTCATCGGGTTTGTGAGTAATCTTGCGAACCGGGATTGGGTGCAGCGGGCGGTAGGAGCCTTTCGGCAACACACCCAGTTTCCCTCAGAAGGCGCCGCGCTGTTTGAATGGTTGCCCGGGGTAGACTGGTCTGATCATTGGGCATTCTGGCAAGAAGGATTTCCCGCCCTCATGGTCACGGATACCGCCCTGTTTCGAGATCCGAATTACCACACCACGAACGATACACCTGATCATATTCACTTTGGCCACTTCGCCCGCGTGGTCACCGGATTGGAACATGTCATCAGAGATTTGGCCAACCAACCATGACAAACGTCATGGTGAGAAATTGATCCCGATATATCCTTGCGTTTCACTATCCGTCTGTCACCAGAGACTGGCAAATTACAACCATCCCATATATCTAAGAGAGAGCCCGGATTTCGGAAAATGCCTAACTCGAGTTTCTGAGGAATTAAATAATATGTTCATGACCTGGGAAAGGTGTTGGTGAAATCCAGTTTGAGATCTTGATAAATGATTTGGGCTGCATTTCGTCCTGGCGCCATCGTGACTCCGGCGCCCGGATGGCTGCCCGATCCGCAAAGATACACGTTCGAGATAGGAGATCTATAGTTCCCCAATTCCGGTATCGGACGCATGGACCCCGTCTGATAGGGGACAAAGGCACCATGGGTTATCGTCCCCCGGGGGGCACTCGGCATCAATTTTTCGAGATCCTCCGGGCTATGGACAACTCGTTTCAATATTTTTCCTCGGAGATTAGGAATAGAATCCCGCGTGATGCAGTCGATAATATAATCGGCAAAGGGTTCTTTGACTTCACTCCAAGTTTTACTTGCTATCTTCCCTGTGGCATCACCCTTGATGATGTACGGAACCGGTTGCACAACAAGTTTCATTAATCCTTTTCCGGCAGGCACACGAGTTGGATCTCCGACGGAGTCGTTGCACATGAGAAAAAATGGTTCTGATGGCAACCAACCACGACGGACTTCATAAAAAAGACGGGAAAAATAGTTCAGGGATGCTGGGGTGGGATGCACATAAACCGACTTCCCGGCCAGCGGTCCCGCCTTGTACTCGACGGGGCTGTCAAGCGCCAGATACATAACCATGACGGATTCTCCTAATTCATACTGACGCATCTTATTGGCAAGATTCATCCCTACCTGATCTTCGCCAAGCAGGTCCAGCACGAGGTGCTGGGGGTCGACGTTCGAAGCAATCAATTGGTCTACCCGAATCTCTTCACCATCGACAAGCCTTACCGCAATCGCCTTATTATTCTCAACCACGATGTTATTGACTCGAGCACCCGTTCTGATTACCCCGTTATGAGCTTCGAGATATCCGGCCAGTGCGAGAGGAAGATGGCGCATACCTCCCTTTACCACGTTATTCCCAAAGTGCTGGATGACCATGGAAAAAAGCCAGGCTAAGCTCGCACCCCCCACGTCATCCGGAGAAGCACCCACATGCAAATCCCAGGAACCGAAGAGAACTTTGGTTTCTTCCGCTTCGAACATCTCGTCGCACCATGATCGGAATGTTTGCAGTTGAAAGCGATATTCGTCGAGACCACCAGGCAAACGCTGTAAGACCGCCGCTTGGTCAGCAAAAGTCGGTGGTGGACTATTGATTGAACGGACAATCTGCTCCTTCACTGCAAGAAATCGTTCGTATAGCCTGCGCCACGTTACAGAATCTCTTTTTGAGAATTGAGCGATACTGTGACACGTTTCATCTAAGTTCCGACGCACGGAGATCGAGCGGCCATCAGGAAAGACGTGAGTAAAACAAGGGTCGGAATAGATCAGCTCGAAACCGTATCGGGCTAACTGCAGCTCATGAAGGGCCGGCGAAAAGTTCCCAACCTGAATGCAGAACGCATGTGTGTCTGACTGAAAACCGGGTAGGGTGAGCTCTTCCGTGTTGGTCATCCCACCAATCGAATGATACTGCTCCAGCACGAGAACCTTGAGGCCGGCTTTCGCAAGGTAGCAGGCACATGTCAGTCCGTTATGACCACTCCCAATCACAATCGCATCATATTGGGCTGGCATAATTTCTCTCCACTTATACTCAGATATTTGCCAATATATCTTTATTGAAAATCAACAAAGCGATAGTATACAAAGCGATGGCCCGCAGATCCACCAGACTCGCCTCGAAGTCCTCAATGAACCATAGAAGAAGTGCCGCTGTTCCGTTTTTTTATTATAGATATCTTGTATGATGAAATCCTGATCAACTATTGAAAAGGAGGAACGCAATGACCGAGGATCATGGAGAATTATCACACGAAAAAGGCTCCTCCGAAGAATCTCCGTTAACCCGACGACAGTTATTACGGGCAGCAGTCGGTGTTGGCGGTGGACTTCTGGTATCCGGTCTTACTGGGTGTGCTGAAAGGCCTCAGAAACTGTCAGACGCAGGATCTAACGGCATGGAGGAAGCCGCTTCAACCCATGTGACAAATGAACCAGGGATCACCACAAATGCGTCAGGCCTTGCACACTTTACACAGCCGGAAGTGCGGCGATCGATGCATGGGTTCCTCAATACCCAATTGCGCGTGGCCTTTGCCAATAATACGCTCAACGGAGAACCTCTCCCACCGAATCGATCTTATGAAGGTGGGCTCACGGGTCCGACCTTTCGAATCAAAGCCGGGGATCGCATGAAAGTCTACTTGTTCAACCAACTACCTCCCGAACAAGGAGAATGCGGCCCACCCAATACAGAGAATTGCCCGAACACCACCAATTTACATACGCACGGTCTTCATATTTCACCGACGGGCAATAGTGACAATGTGCTCCTTGAGATTCCCCCCGGCAAAGATCTGCAATTCCAGTTTGATATTCCTGACCATCATCATGCCGGGACGTTCTGGTACCACGCACACCGGCATGGATCGACGGCATCTCAATTGCGAGAAGGCATGGCTGGCGCATTGATTATTGAAGGCGATATTGATCAAGTGCCTGAAATCAAAGTGGCTCGTGATCAGGTGTTTCTTTTTCAACAACTCAGGATTCCGTTCGACAATCCCGAAAACCAGCTGCCGACCACAATCAATGGATTATTGGAACCGGTGCTAACCCTTCAGCCTGGCGAGGTTCAACGATGGCGCTTGATTCATGCCGGCATCGATGAATTGCTCACCATAGAGCTGGTAAATGACGAAGGCGTTCCTCAAGATCTCCATGTCATTGCGATTGATGGGATTACCTTAGGAAAGATCGATACGAGTAAGGAGGTTTTTTTGGCCCCTGGCAACCGCGCCGACATTTTGATCAAAGCGGGTCCCACAGGCATGTACAGATTGAAAAAAAAGATGGAGGAGGTAGGGCTGAACGGAAAACAAGAACCTGAGCAACTATTGGCGAATATTCAGGTAGCAGGCCCACGACTCAACATGGGTCTTCCCAGCAACCGTGAGCTTCGACCTCTCGCTCCATTTCGCCCGATTACAGACAACGAACTCACTGACCCTCCTCAGCAGCCGGAATTGGTGTTCAACATTGCCGGCGGTCAGTTCATGATTGATGGGAAAGAGTTCGATCACACCCGTGTGGATCGAACGATGAAACTCAATGGGGTCCAGGAGTGGACATTATCATCGAAGAACGGCAACCATCCGTTTCACATACATGTCAATCCCTTCCAGGTGATCAAAATCAATGGGAAGCCGGTGGATCCGGTCTGGCGCGACACCATCCTTGTCAGAAACAATCCACCTGTGACCGTGACCATGCGGACACGATACGAGGTGTTTACCGGAAAGTATGTCTTGCATTGCCACAATCTGGTCCATGAGGATCGAGGCATGATGCAATTGATCGAAATTTTGTCTTCGTGAATGACATATTTTTGTTCTGAACAACCCGCGCAGCGCAACTTCCTGGAAGCGACCCCACTTTCCCTCGCGCTCTAGGATTTCAATCAGGGCTTGCCCCTGCCCCTTGACCCTTTGTTGCCCCAGGACAAGAATGCTGGCTGCCATTATCAAAATCGCAACAAGTGCGTCCATGATATCCACTACTGATCACGATGGTGTCATATTTTCCTGTCCTTCCATTTTCCTCCACCAATTCCTGGGCTAGTGCGATTATCTCTTCATAATCATCTGCCCCCCAACATTTGCAAAAAATGAAAATGCTCGCATGTTCCAGCCATAGACAGAACATTGTGAGGTCAATCGAGGCTTGGAATCTGTCGCAAATGACGGGCTGTTTTAAGAGAGGGGTTTTCCCAATCAAAAAAGAGAATTTCTGACATCGTAGTGTACTGGTCTGAAAAGAGAAGAACCGTTCGGAGACCGTCATGGAAATAAGGGTCTCCGGTGAGATTCGTTTGGGGATGATCAGGTGTGGCTACCCCAAGCCCGGAGACCCACCCAATTTTTGCCAGTCCCCCGGTATACAGGAGATCGGTGGCAAGAGAATTTCGTGCTTCGTCTACATCGGGATCGATGACATGGGTCGTAAAGCTCCAGGTTTTCGTCGTGAAGCGAACTCCAACATCACGACTGATCTGGCCAATCCACACTCGGTCACCCCTGAAACGAAAAGGGCTGAGCCACAAGCGCAAATGATTGCGCTTCTTAATAGTACCTCGAGCCTTTTGGACGGCAATGTCTTGTGGCCGACCGAAAAGATAGAGTGGACTCACTGGAGAATAACGATATCGGGAGCCGAGCAAAAATGATTTGATCGTCTTCCAAATAGATCCCTCATAAATGACCTCCGTCTCGTACCATCCACGGGAAATGAAGGGAGGGGCTAGGACCCCCTGCGGTCCTATGATCACTAAATTGAGAGGATCCCCTTTTCTGGTCCCATCTTCATTTGTCGCACAACAAGGTAATTGTTCCAAGGCTTCTCGAAAGGTTGTCTCGTCTTCATAATCGACGATCTTACCCTCGGAATACAGCGTATCAAACTCAACTTGGAGGTGGTCCGCATGTAGATCAGGTACAGGAAGGATGAATGTAAAGGATTTCACATCCCCTGGAGTCAACAAATCCACATGGACGAACTTTCGTCCTCGAGACAAATTGACAAAAACAAAGCCGGATGTGGTGGAATGAGGGCCGGCCGGATTACGGAATGCTGCGTTGATAAAATGATTGTCCATTTCATGATTAGTGGAATCGGAGAAGAAGGAGTGATTCTGATAGGCAACCTCCAATGGGGAGAAGTATTCGGGATCCAAGCTACTTTCAATGAGCCAGTAGTATGATGGAGTATTGTTTTCCACGCGTAGCCAAATAGGCTGAATGCCATCATCCCCTAAGTTCACGCCAAAAACCGCCTCACTCTCTTCCTCCGTCAGAGCGGCGGAGGTGACCGTGATTTTACCTTGGGTCTGACTCTTAGTGCGGTCTTGAAAGGGTACGGTCTTAACGGGGCGGGGATCAAAGGACGCGCACCCGAAAACAGCTATTCCGAGCACCATCCATACAATGAGGATGTGAATGGGGTGCGAACAAGGCACGAGGTCGACCTTTAGGTTACATTGAATGAATCTACTTTTCATGAGAGTATGGGTCATGGTCGAATCTGCATGGCACTCCTTTAGAAAAGAAAAGGTGGATACTAAAAGAGCCTTGTAGACTTAACAAGTATTTTTTGAAAATAATTTCTACATTTTAAAAAAACCGGACACATTAATTTTCTAAAATCAATGCCTTAAACAAATAGTATCGAGACGGTAGAATTGGCATAGCGAAACGCGATGGCGGAAAGGAGGAACCCGTAATCCCTTCCGGTCCAAGGACGGTTCGTTTAGCTATAAGCGATTGGGGGAACAATGACGACGGACTACAATCAGATCGCGAATCAATACAAGAAAGCAAAAGAGCAACCGTGGTGGACCAGGAGCGTGCTGTATTCAATGATGAACTTGATCGGTGATCTTGCCGAAAAATCGGTGGTCGATGTGGCCTGTGGGGAAGGATGGCTGACACGAGAGCTTCGCAAGGCCGGTGCGTCAGAGGTGGTCGGCGTCGACATTTCAGAAGAAATGATCGAGCTGGCTCGCCGGCAGGAAGCCTATGAACCGCTCGGCATTGAATATCGTGTCGAGGACGCACGAGCGCCAACAACAGCACAAAAGTTTGATATCTCAACTTCCACTTGCTTACTCGTCTATGCGTCCAATCACCAGGAACTGAGTATCATGTGTCGCGGGCTGGCGCGGCGCATCAAATCCGGCGGACGATTCGTGACCTTAATCGTCAATCCGGATCTGTACTCAATGCAGGCCCACCCGCCGGACTACCGAAAATATGGTTTCCAGGCCCGGTTGCCTGAATCCGCGTATGAGGGTGCCCCGCTCGTCTGGACGATTTATTTAGACGACTCAACGATTGAGATCGAGAACTATCATATGCCGATCGCAGCTCATGAGTCGGCGCTTTACGACGCGGGGTTTCGCGACGTCACGTTCCATAACCTGACCATTGGCCCTGATCCACAAGCGGGTGAAGAGGGAAACTATTGGGAGGATATTCTCAGGTATCCGCCAGCTATTATGATCGACGGAATTAAGACATAAAGGAGCTTCACCTTGTTCCTTGCCTTTCGATTCCCTCCAACGGCGAGTTTGAGCAACGGCCCACAGCTTTCCAACGCAAGTAACGCCTAAAACGCACGATGTAGGGCGTCAGCTCCGAGCCGTGGTTATGAGGCACATCCAAATGATTCGGTATCGTATGTCTACTGTCTATCCAAAGTAACATCGAATAAAGTGGGATCAAGTGTCCGTTTTGGGGTTTTTCAATGGATCCCCCGATGCCTTTCAAGTACCTTAGAACTTGAACTGTTTGTCCAGCACAAAAAATTGTATCGTACCGGCCATTGATCGTTTGTCGGCGGAACAACCCTCCATGCGTTCTAAAACTCTCCTCCCATTTCGGCAAACCTTCGACTTGGACTGTGGCGACGATCTTGGCATATGCGTTCCTATTCTTGTAGTTATCTACATTATGAGGCCCTACCCATGGCGCGCTTGAACGCTTCGACACCTTCCCTTATGGCGAGCGTGGAAATATCGGACTGCGCCAGAAAGTCAAAGCCGTGGACCGTGCCCGGGTAGTGGTGGAGTTCCACCGGCACGCCGGCTGCCATCAACCTCATCGCATAGAGAATCCCTTCGTCACGTAGAGGGTCATGCTCACAGGTCATCACGTAAGCTGGCGGCAGGCCGGTGAGGGTATCCGCCCGTGCCGGTGCCGCATACGGAGACACCTCAACACGATCACGCCCGATATAGTGGTCCCACATGCGGAGATTGTTCCAATAATCCCAGATATACAGGTCGGTCCCGGCCTTCATGGAGTCCGTCTCAGAACGGTCGTCAACCACCGGGTAGAATAACATCTGGAAGGCGATTTTCGGTCCGCCGCGATCTCGGGCCATCAACGCCACGGCCGCGGACAGATTACCTCCTGCACTGCCGCCTCCGATTGCGATACGGTTGGGATCAACCTGGAGTTCCTCTGCATTGGCCGCGACCCACCTCAAAGCGGCATAACAGTCTTCCACCCCTGCAGGGAAGGGGTGCTCTGGAGCGAGTCGGTAATCGACGCCTACTGAGACGGCACCACCCTCTACCGCCATTGCCAAGCAACGCGGATGTTCGCTCTCCAAATCACCCAAAATGAACGCACCTCCATGGAAGTTGACAAAGGCCGGGCTCTCCTCGGTGCGATCCTTAGGAACGTAGAGGCGGATCGGAAAGGGCGGAGCACCATTGGGACCTGGAATCGTCTTTTCTACTTCTTTAATTTGGTCGTGCCTGGGACGTCCCGTTGACTTCTGCAATGCCTCACAGAATTCGGCTACCATCTGTCGTGCGCCCTGTACGTCAGAAACGTCGACCTGGGGAAACGCCCGTGCAATCTTTTCAATCGTTGGGTCATATACGCGATTCATGTCGATTCCCTCCGTTAAGTCAAGGCCGCATACGGATCAAGCTCAGCCGAAGGGACCCTCATAGCGGCACGCCGTCAGCTGCAGCGGCTGGTTTCACGTTACCCGCGGCTTCGATCCCATTCCGACAGTTCCACGGTGATGCCCTCCGGCCCGGAAAGAAAGACCAGTTTGCGGTCATGGAAGTCCATGACCTCGTTGCGGAGTTGAACGCCGTGGGCTTTAAGCCTTGCCACCTCGGCCTCCAGATCGTCCACGGCGAAACAGACGTGGTTGAACCCCAGTTTGGTGAGGTTGCGAATAGCCGAGTCCGGGAGAGGATCCGGGGAGCGATACTTGAGTAGTTGAACCTCCGTTCGTGGTGAAACGTTGGCAAGCACAAGGGTGATGTGTTCAGCCTCGATACCGTCAACCCCCATGTAGTTGGAGAACTGCGAACCTTCGATCACGACGGACATGTCTTCTTTGAACCCCAGCAGGCCAAAAAACTGCTTGGCTTCCTCGACATTTCTTACCACAATGGTGACGTGGTCAAAGTGCTTGATCATGGCCTCTGCTCCTTTCGCCGGTCGGCACTCAGCTTCTCATCCCTCAAACAAACGGTCATTCAAACACTGCGGAGCCCCTCGCGCTGCCAGCACCATCTGCCAAGTCCTCCGGTACTATGGCCGCCGAACGTTGGGGATGAGCCGCAGCCCAGAAACAGCAGAATCTTTGCTCTTCGCCTTTGCAAAGAGCGGAACAGCTTCCCATGGGTCATAAAACTCTCTTCCCATTGAGACAAATCATCGACCTGGACTGTAGCGACGTTTTGGGCCTGGGCTTTCCTTATTGTGAATGTTGCAAAAAGCCGCCAACGGCGTTCTCGCGATTTTGCCGTGCTCACGTACTCGATATACGCTCCGCGCGGCAAAATGGCTTCGGCCTGGCTGGACGGACTTTTTTGAACATTCCCTCCCGCTATTGGTTTCGGCACTCCCTCGGGTATGTATGCGTGTTGTGCGCGAAATATCCAACACGCCCTTATTCTTCAATAGACTTCATTTTCTGGTTTCTTTCGCTGTCGCGGATCTGCCTCACGACGCCTTTTTGCAATGCATCGCCGGTGAACCATGCCCCCACGTGATCAACGCTTCCCCTTGATGTTCCCAAAAGGTCTCGTTGCGACCTTGGTACTTAGCCCCACTGCCACTCCCCTGTAAGAACATCAGCGAGAGGCTGCCACCGCGTTCGGCAATCAACGTTGGAGGCTTGGTCCGGAAAAACGTGGCGACGACCTCGTTGGCAGAGGTGTCCTCGCACAGGAAACTGACCGGCCCACTGTGGGGTACCAGACGATACCTGGCCTGCAGTTCGGCGATGCGGCGTGTGTACTCATCCCGGACACATCCGCGGGTGTCTTCGATTTTCCAACAGTCGTCGCGCCCTTTGATCCAACCGCGTTGCTCTGTCCTGAGGACAGGAGGATGCTCGTTGATCGCTTTTTTCGATGCAGTAGCGTAGACACCGGACAGCTTGCGATCGAGTGCCGATAATTCCTCATCCTTGCAAATCATCGCCTCAATGCTACCGCCAATAACATTGATACAAGCGTACGATGGGCCTTGCGCCTTGGCAGTTCCGCCGGGATCCCCGACACCTTTCGAGGAAGTGCGGTTCTCCAAAACCATTTGATCGATGTGACGGCACCAGGCTTCGGTGTCACGACTCGGAACATCCGGCTTGTCCCGAATCCCGAGCTTGAACTCAATCACCGACTTCCATTCGTCAGAACCGATGTCCGGACCGTGCCCTTGCTTGTCGATCGTCGCCACGTTCTCCTCTATCACTCTGTACCACAAATCGGAACAGAGAGTTCTCGTCGCCAGACCCAAAGCCAGACTGCCGATTGTCTGCGCGAAAGCTGCGGCAAAGCAGAGGAAGATTGCCATCCACTTGCTCATTGAAGATTGCCCAGTCGCCATCTCATGCTAGCGGTCAACTATCCTCTGTTACGTATTCAGGCATTCCAAGTTTGGCAGGACGTCGTGTGTGCATGAAGTGTGTGCTGCCACGACTCTGAAAAGTGGCTTCATTGTGCCCTCATGTCGTCAATTTGACAATACCCATTGAACCCTTGAGACATAGCTATTTTTCTTCACGATCATTTGGGGTACAATCTGCCGGTTAGGATCGTGGACCGAAGTGTTGCAGGTCTTTCGTGAAAGGAGTGTCATGACCAACCATCGTTTACGACGACCGCTTATCCAATCTGTGGTTCATTGTTCCGATTTTAGCTCAGGCAGTCATACGGCTTTCGCCCACGCTCTTAAAGCAGCCTTAACTGCCAAGGCAAAGCTTTCGATTTTGCATGTCGCCAACGATATGGAGACGGATTGGACAGAGTTTCCTGGAGTCAGAAATATACTTGAACGATGGGGACTGTTACCGAAGCACAGTCCACGGTCAGCAGTACCGCAATTGGGAATAAACGTCAGAAAGTTAACGATCCAACATAAGGATCCCGTTAAATCCGTCTTGGAGTGGTTAGAACATCACCCAACCGATCTCCTTGTTCTAGCGACTCAACAGGACAACAACCGGATTTACTGGATGAGCAGATCGGTGGCCAAGCCGATTACAAGGAAATCACGCTTGATGACCCTTTTGATACCGAAGGGAATCACGGGTTTTGTGTCTAAACAAGATGGCGTCGTCTCATTGAAGCATATTGTGATTCCGGTGGCAGCTGATCCTAAACCCCAACCTGCGATCCAGGCAGCCGCCCGTCTTGTGCAACAGCTCAATTGCCGTTCCGGTCGGTTCACCGTCCTCCACGTCGGCGAGAATGGTCAAATGCCGACAGTACGATTTCCGTCAGTACCAGGGTGGCGATGGACTAAGGTCACAGAAAACGGCGACATTTCAAAGATTATTCTGAAGACTGTCAAAAACCATAAAGCAGATCTCTTAATCATGACGACGGCAGGACGTCGGGGATTCTTGGATGCGCTGCGGGGCAGTCAGACGGAACAAGTTCTTCGAAAAGTGTCCTGCCCGTTGTTAACGATTCCAGCAGGAGGATGGATGGCCTCTTTGCTGGAGACCGAATCCGATGGAGCCACTTAGCCCAACATATTTTCAGGTGCTCTTTGTTTAAGTACCGCTTAACGGGCTGCGCCTAACAGACCTGTTGGTATTGTCAACATACCTCGCTCTTGGGTGGTGTCGCTCTATACTAATTATGATCACTCAATTCTTCATCTCCGGTCAGCCACCGCACAACTTCCTCAACCGCTTGCTTGCGTGTCGTCTTCTTCAATTCAACATCATGATAGGGCTGTTCCAGATGGTGGACATACATGCCGATATTCAACGAATCACCCGACGACAGCCTATAGGTAAAGATGACGGTGGTGTTTGAATCAATCACATTGGCTTGAGTCCAGGGTACATACTCTGGGAAAATCATCTCGGTTACAGTTTTTCGACCGGCCCCGAGCCAAACCTCCATAGGTCTCGCTCTTTTTCTTCCTTAGCGTCCGGTGCCTCCAGCCTGAGTTGTGATGTATGGTAGGAGCGATCATGTCGAGCAAACCCATGTATTTCCCACCGGCTCCGTTCGATCTGACCGAGGCCGTGGAATGTTCCGATCTCGTGGATTTGGCCTATGGTATGTACTTCCAATGGGTACAGCAGAAGAAACCACATACGCCAGCCGATTTACGCTGGCAACCTCCTCGTGACTCGCCTTATCGCTTCGGCGAACCGATCTGGGGCAATTCCGAGGTGCTCTTATTTAGGGATTTGGAACCTTTTGCGTTGGTTACCCGGCAGGACGACAAGGCCTATGTCATTTTTCGCGGGACCGAAACCCTGGAGGATTGGTACAACGACGCCGAAATCAAACAAGTTCCTTACGAGGTGCCACACGTTTCAAATGTGGGTTTTGTCCATGAAGGGTTCTTTGACCTGTATAAATCCCTTCGTCAGTCCCTCTTATCGCAACTCAATTCGCTGGAAGGCATTCGCACGTTGTACATCACCGGCCACAGTCTGGGTGCAGCCTTGGCCATGGTGTCTACACCGGACTTGATGGCCAACGCATTTACGCTACAAACACCATTAGTCTTTCAATACAATTTGGCGGGTCCCCGTGCCTGCGATCCAACGTTGGCCACCTTTCTTAACAACGGCCTCGCTCATATTTATCGGATTGTGAACAGTTGCGATCTGGTGCCGGAGGTGCCCCCGTCCGTGTACCTTGGGTTTACGGAAAAGGTTTTGTACGAGCATGTGGGCTACCCTGTGACATTCACCGCGCAATATGGGAGCATCCCAGGAAATCATGCTCATCACACCAGTTACCATTACGCGTTGAAACACCCGCAGCAACCTCAAGGCCCTGTATAAACCAGTCATGGAAGGGTTGGGCCACTGCATCAACACCAACAGCCAAAAAGTCGACATGGTCGCGCATATAGAACGGTTGAGAGCAAATGCATAGCCTCCTGCGTGGTTCGCGTGGGAGTGAAAGGGTTTCAAGTCATTGGAGAGTGGAGCGCCTTCTTCGTCCCGGCGACGCATCATCCTAGCCGGGCTTATTGGCAACGTCATGGAGTGGTATGACTTTGCCGTGTACGGCTATTTCGCCGCCATCATCGGACGCCAATTTTTTCCGTCCGATAATCCAGCCGTTTCATTAATCACGGCATTCGGTGCGTTCGCCGCAGGCTTTTTGGTCCGACCCTTGGGAGGTTTGTTGTTTGGCCGAATCGGTGACTTGGTCGGACGCACCCGCGCGCTGACGCTTTCGGTCATCACCATGGCCGTACCGACAGTGTTGATTGGTCTTTTGCCTACTCACGCGGAAATCGGATTGGCGGCCCCTGTTTTGCTGATCGCTTTTCGAATGATTCAGGGATTATCGGTTGGCGGGGAATACACGAGCTCCTTGGTCTTTTTGGTAGAAAATTCTCCATACAATCGAAGAGCGTTCAGTGCCATTTGGGGCGTCTGGGGGGCAGGAGCCGGGATCCTCTTAGGTTCCGGTGTCGGGGCACTCCTGACGAATGGGTTGGATGAAGCACAAGTGGTCAGTTGGGGTTGGCGTCTTCCATTTATCCTAGGCGCGCTGGTAGCCGGCACTGGATATTTTGTCCGGCGGAATATCCATATTGAAAGAACTGCCGGTGCAACCAAAAGTCCTGTCCTCGATTCCTTTGGGAAATACCGCTCATCAATCATGAGGGTCGCACTCCTTAATGTGGGGTATGGCATTTCTTTTTATGCAATTTTCGTCTATGCCGTCACCTACATTAAGGAAATTGATCATCTGCCTGAAGGCGCGGCCTTTAATCTAAACACGTTAAGCATGGCCCTGTTGTTATTATTCCTACCGATGGGCGCCTGGCTATCGGATAGAATCGGGCGTAGACCCATATTAATCGCTGCCGGAACACTGATGACCTTCGGGTCCATTCCCCTTTTCCACTTGATACATACGACTCATCCGATAACTATATTCCTTGGGGAATTGGGGTTCGCGTTGATCATCGGAATGTTAGCCGGAGGGATAGTGGCCGCCAATGTGGAATTGATCCCGGCTCCCGTCCGATGCACCGGCCTCGCTTTTTCGTATAACGTTTCCATCGGCGTGTTTGGCGGCACCACGCCACTGATGGCCGCCTGGTTGATTTCAACAACAGGCAATCCGATCATGCCGGCCTATTGGATCGCTATGGGTGGGGCGGTGACCTTGTTGACGGCAATCTTCCTTATTCGCGAAACAGGTTTCGTTCAACTTGACTGATTCGAGCTTTCACCACGAATCCCTGCACCGTGTTGTTTTAACAATCGTGGATAGACTCCCAATCCACAAGCAAGATCCAAGACGCGCCCTCCATTGAGGCCTCCTTGAGGGAAATTTAAAATTAATGGCCCACGTTCCGAGTACACACCATCAGTTGATCGACACGATCAAGATGGATGGGCGAATGGCTTGACAGAAGATGGACTCATTGGGCTTGATCATTGATGCATTCGAGGGTGTAAAAATTTCATGAATAGGCGAAGGCCAAGGGAGCTCTTTGAAACGATCTTGCAAAAACTTGACCTGCTGCAGTTGGTGCCAATAACGGGATAAGCCGAGACACAACTGACTCCTGAAACAAAGAGCGGAGAGGTGTGTCTCCAATTGCTCAATGACTGTCCATGCTTCATTGGCAAGCCTGGACGATTGATTAATTTGAGAAAAAGTGACAGACTTCGAAGCTAATCTACAATACGAGTTTGATTGCCATAGAAGTCAGAAGTCTCCCCTTCGAAGGGATGATTTTTATGAATTCTAATGCCCATATGGGACATGCAGGCTTATTAGAGAGTACTATTTTTTTTGGTCAATCCGAGGGGTAGAAGCGTAACCTATTATGGAAATGGCTTTGACGCTTCGGAATTTATCCCAAAGACAGCCCCCTTCTTTTACACTAAGTTCGCTTCTTACATTGACAGTGTTGTTGGGTTTGTTGATAGGTGAACGGGCCTACGGTGAGGAATGGCCGCAAGAGCATCCGGATCGGTTGAAGTTGTATGGCGGATACCAAAAACTTTTTGGGATTGATGGGAAATTCCGATTGGATGGCTCGAAGACCGGGTTGGGTAGTACCTTTGATTGGCATGATGGCCTTGGGGGAGATGATGATGATGACATGCTGCGGGCCGGTTTTGAGTTCCGTTTCAATGAGAACCATGCAATCGGATTTTCCTGGTATGACATCAATCTCCACGGCAGTAGAACCGTCGACGATGATCTCCAGATTGACGATAAGATCTTCACGGTTGGAGGCGGGATTAAAAGTAAGGTAGACCTCACCGTGTATCGTTTCTATTACAACTGGTCATTTTATCACAGTGACAAAACAGAATTATTCCTGTCGCCGGGAATGTATTTCGGGAATTTCGAGGCGAAGTTCAAGGGTAACTTAGTGTTCGATCCGGATGATTTCAATCCGGTGGCCGGTGAGGACAAGGTCAAAGAGAAAATCCAAGCTCCGCTTCCCACTTTGGGGTTGGGTGTGGAATATAAAATTTTCCCGCGCCTGAAGGCTATTCTGCGAACGGATTTTTTTTATGTGAACGTTGATAATATTGAAGGCACCCTGGCCGAATTCTATTTCGGATTGGAATATCGAGTCTTCAAACATTTCGCAGTTGGAGCCGCCTTTGACCGCATGATGGTCGATATCGATTATAAAAATGGAAAGCCCAAAGGGTGGGAACTGGACATGTCCTGGAACGGGGGACTGTTCTACGGAGCACTCTATTTTTAATGGAAGAGGGCGATTTCCATGACTTTTCCCAGCTGACAGATGTGGCTTCGCGCTCCGAGACCGAGCCGTTCTCAACATCAACACGGAAACAAAGCACGCGATCCATCATCGATTCCGACACGTACATATACTTTTCTGTTTTGTCGAATGTGATCCCGTTCGCAAAGTAGAGGTTTTTGACAAATTCCTCCGCTTTCCCAGCCAATTCCTCTCCCGATCCTGGCAATTTAAAAAACAGCGCCCATCGGCACCGGCTGGTTCACGGTATCCCAGAGACCTTTCTTTCCATTTTCTTAAGGGAGAAGAGTCAAAATTTACCTTACCCATGTCACTCTACTACCGGAAAAAATACGGAAAATTCGATATTATGAAGAGGGTTCCGAGTCGTTATGGTTCCCACGGATGGCTTGGCTTTTGTGTTCTGTATAGTTATCGTCGGAACTGCGGGGTTACAATTTGAGAACGAGGGGTCACAACCAGACACCATGAGAGAGGTAAGCCTGATGAAATTTAATCAAGTGCCGTACCGTCTCTTAGTCAAGACCGTCGTCTTGATTTGCGTTCTTGTTACTCCGTCCAATTCACGAGCCTTCGACCTAGATGAAGCGACCATCACCGACTTGCAAGAAGGGATGCGGATGGGAACATACACCTCGCGATCGATTGTCGAAATGTACGTGAACCGGGTGGAAGAAATCGACAAACAAGGGCCAGCGATTCGATCGTATCTGGAGATCAATCCCGATGCGTTGACCATTGCAGATCGACTGGACCAGGAACATCGAGATGGACAGATTCGCGGTCCATTACATGGAATTCCGGTTTTATTGAAAGACAGTATTGATACGGCGGACAAACTGAGTACCACCGGCGGTTCCTATGCGTTGGAAGGCATTCCTGTGCCCAGGGATTCTTTTGTGGCCACACAACTCCGGAAAGCCGGAGCCGTGATTATCGGCAAAGCGAATATGTCGGAGTGGGGTTACATGCGGTCCACTCGTGCCAGCAGCGGGTGGAGCGGCCGTGGAGGCCAAACCAAGAATCCTTATATCTTGACACGGAATCCTTGTGGGTCCAGTTCGGGATCGGGGGCAGCCGTGGCCGCGAACTTAGTGGCCGTGGCTATCGGAGCCGAGGTGGATGGGTCGATTGTCTGTCCGGCATCGGCCAACTCCATTGTGGGTATCAAGCCCACGGTGGGCCTTATAAGCCGCGCCGGCATTATTCCTGTTGCGCCGACGCAAGATACCGCAGGTCCCCTGACTCGAACCGTGGCTGATGCGGCCATTGTGCTCGGCGCACTGACAGGGATTGACCCCCGTGATCCCCGGACTGAAGATTCTCGCGGGAAATCCCATTCGGACTATACGCAATTCCTGGACCCCAAGGGATTACATGGGGCTCGTATCGGGATCGCCAGGAATTATTTTGGGTATCACGAACAACTTGATGCCCTCATCAACCAATCCATCCACGTCATGAAACAACAGGGAGCCATTATTATCGATCCTGCGAATGTGGAAACAGCAGGACAGTTCGGTGACTCTGAGTTGACCGTGTTGCTCTATGAATTTAAGACCCATCTTGAAAAATATCTCCGCGCACGTTCCTCTTCCGGCCCTCAAACGATCAAGGACCTTATGACCTTCAATGAGAACCATCGAAGCATCGAGATGCCGTACTTTGAACAGGAAATATTTGAGATGTCTGCCCAGAAAGGGCCGTTAACCGACAAGCCCTATTTGGATGCCTTGGAGCGAAACCGTCGGCTCGCTGCCACCGAAGGGATTGATGCGACCTTAAAGAAATATCGGCTGGACGCCATCGTGGCTCCCACCTATGGACCGGTTATGCCGATTGATCTTATTCTAGGCGATCACCTCGTTCCGCCCTGGAAGAGCCAAGAGTGGACACCCTCGGCTCCGGCTGTAGCCGGCTATCCGCATATCTCGGTTCCCGCCGGATATATCTTCGGGATTCCGGTCGGCATTTCCTTTATTGGAGGGCCTTACAGCGAACCAATCCTGATTAAGATAGCCTATGCGTTTGAGCAGGCCACCAAATATCGCAAACCACCCCGGTTTCTTGCACAAGATTTGGCACGGTGATTGTCTAAGATGTTGCGTCAACTGCAACCGACCAACCAGCAGTGCTATGGACCAGCACCACAATCATTGAAGCCTTCCCCTTTGAGACGGCCCCGAATTACTTGCCGGATAATCGTGATGGTATCCACAACAGGTCCTTCAGTTGTCATCATCCACTCACACGGTACACTCCATCACTCTGCCGTTTCTGCACTCCGTGAACAGGAACCCGCGCCCGTTGGACAAAAAACGTAGACCTGTTCGTATATCCAATCGCCTTTGCCCGTGTAGATGAGTGGGGCGGAGTAGATTAGTTCGTCGCGTCGGGCCTCGGGAAAATTGTGCTGGGACTTTCTCGCTTCACTAAGGAAAAACCGGGCCGTGGCTTCAGAAACCAGGATGGCGTTCGGCGAATGGGGGATATTCGAATAGTCAGAGTTCTGGCTCCATTCAAAGTTGTTCTTCTCCGGATGCCACTGCGTGCCATAGAATGGATAATCTCGGGCCTCCATGGTGCTCACAAATACCTGACCCGCAGGCGCCTCATTGAACGACAGCATGTCGAAGAACGAATACAGCGAAGGGTTCGACCGGTATTCGCTGACCAGCAGCCCGTGGTCGTGGGAGTTGAAGGTCAGCCTCTGGGTTCGGATCGCCCATAGGAGCTTTGGGGGAAACGACCTAAAGAGCCTACTCTGGCGTGCATCGCGAGTGAACCGCAGGGACAGGGCCAGGTTCGTTGCCACCACATCGAGGCTGATCACATGGCCATTGCCCGTCTCCAGCACCGAAAGCTCTTCGAATCCCAGACACGTCCCCCATATCGGGTAGTAGTCGCCACGATCATTCGCCTCCTTGGCTAAATTCCAAAGGATCTCCCCCTCCTCCGTATAAATGTCCGACGGATCGATCCCCTGATTTCCGCCAGGAAAAAGAATCCCGTTTGTCTGTTCGAAGATTTCATCGTAGTACCCGTCTGGCTGATTCAGGAGAATGGGCAGCACCCGTCCACCTGCCTGCCCAACCCATTTCACGTAACTCGCGGGAATCATATACCGATACCGCGAGAGCTCCGCTTTCACGGCAGGGTCGATCGTGCTCGATCCGGTGATCGTATCGGTCTCCTGACTAAAGACGCCGATCACGGGGCGGAGATTCCGTTCATTGTGGGAATAGAAGTCGATCTCCGTACCGGCAACAGCGCCAGGCAAGGACATGGCAGACAGAAGGGCAGCCAGAAGAACCATGATGTTACGATGTGCTGACATATGATGATCTCCTCGGGGTCTGTTGAAAAAAGCCGCCAGCGGCGTTCTCGCCATTTTCCCGTGCTCACGTACTCAGCGTACACTCCGCGCGTACAAACGGCTACGGCCTTTCCTTCGAGGGGCCTCAGGACAGGACTGGACGGACCCTTCGGGAAGACTCAGGGCATGCTTTTTTGAACCGACCCGGAGCCTTTGATGAGTAATTTAATCCTGCGCAAATTTGCCCTTGAACATCCTTTTTATTTAACACTACCCCTCGTTAAAAATTTTTAGGCCACCTTAACATATACCAAGGACTGTGCAGTTTTCCGCCACTTATACGTGATAAATCATCAATCCCGTGCTTGGGAGACTCAGGCAAGTGCACGCTGGCTCAGAAATCTTCTTTTCACGGTCTTCCGTATTGATGGTTTACCGGGTGAATCGAATTGTACCTCTTCGATCGCGATACACACTATTGACGCCATTCGGGTGATCACAGATAAGCCTCGTTTCTTCGGTCTGAGTGCCTATCCTGTGAAACAACCCCGTGCACATATCTCCAATTGAAGAAAAGCACCATGCTCTAAACACACGGGTTGGGCTCCTCCTGCAGGTTCTGAAGGTGCATGAGTGTATCCTGACCAGATGAATCGGCAAAAAGGGCGTTGAAAACCGGTTCCTTCGATGAGGACACGGTCGTATATTTATCTGCCATCACAAATCGACCATAAAGATTACGGTAATGGCGATGACCGGAATGCATGATGGATCCTCCTGCTGTGCCAATTTGCTATAGAGATCGCCCCAGTCCCCCACAGCTTGAAAAGAGGAACTAGCCCCCCAACAATTCTAACCCGAAATGAGAAAATTTCGGAACACAAGAAAAGCCTTCATCAGCAGTTCCACAAGCTTTCGCCGAGGGAGGGTCCTCCCTAACATGGCATTATCCAAATACGAGTTTTGAATGCCCATTCCGATTGACCTCCCTTTCATTGATCCGTTAAGGAGTTTATGGTGGGATATGACCGTGAATAAGAAAAGTGAGAGATTGTGACGATGGCACGAGACCGCATACTCAAGGAAATCCAAACGCTCGATCCACAAAAGGATCATGAACGTATTGTCTTTTTGTCCACCTGTTTCGATTTTTCCTTCGACACAACCCGGGCTCTGGAGTTTGCCTTGTTTCGCACCTTCTGTGTCCCGAGTATTTCCGGGCTGCTGGATCGGACCGGAGAATTCGGGAAAAGGACTCAAAAACGCTATGACGACACCGACATTCTGGTCAGCGAATTATTGGAATGGGGATACAGCAGTGAACGGGGCCGGCGGGCCATCCAACGAATCAACCGGCTGCATGGACGTTTTTCGATCGCGAACGAAGACTTTCTGTATGTTCTTTCCACTTTTCTCTTCGAACCCATCCGGTGGAACCGGAATTATGGCTGGCGACCCATGTGTGAGCAGGAACGCCTCGGTCTCTTCTACTTCTGGCGAGCCGTCGGACAAGGCATGCAGATCCGAGAAATTCCAGAGGATTACCAGACCTTTGAGCGTTTCAATGTCGAGTATGAACGGGAACGATTCCGTTTCACCCCATCCAACCACCGTGTCGGAACGGCTACGGTTGAGCTGTTTGTTAACTGGTTTCCAAGAATGCTGGCCCCAATGGTCCGCTCGGCCATCTATGCCCTATTGGAGCCTCCGCTGATTACGGCATTCGGCTTTCCTGAACCGTCGCGATTGATGCGCCGGGCGGTGCCCTCACTCCTGAAGCTTCGAGCCGGTATATTGCGATACCTCCCACCCCGTCGGCATCCCCGGCTACGAACGGAGATGGTTCATCCTTCACATCCTCACGGTTATGTGATCGAACAACTGGGCCCGCCGGAGGAGACAAAAGGGAAATGAGGATAGGAGAGCTGGACTGCCTATCTCTTATCCTCCTTGTAGCGTGACCACGCATATACCATAAAATAACAGTTCTTCTCATAGGCCTTTTCGTTCACAAATGGGAGATTCAATCATGAACATAGAGTCCATAATTTCATTCACCCGACACTCTCGCCTGGGGTTTTGGTGCCTCCTGTTGGCATTTCTACTTACCGATCTGACTGCCAGCTGTTCACATCAACCATGGGACATCGACACTTACATCCAGAATCTTGAACGGCCTGAACGGGATGAATACCAACAGCCGGAAAAGGTTATCGAAGCGTTGAACATCACGCCCGGTATGGTGGTCGCTGATGTGGGAGCAGGCTCAGGGTACTTTACGCGCCGATTTGCCAAAACAGTTGGAGAGACAGGACAGGTGCTGGCCGTAGATATCGAGCAGAAAATGCTGGACTACAACAAACAGGAATTGGAAAAACTCGGGATGGCCAACCGAGCCACATTCATTCTGGCTAAACCGGACGATCCGTCACTTTCCGAAAACAGCGTGGACCTGGTCTTTCTGTGCAATGCGTATCATCACGTTGAACATCATGTGGATTATTGGGCCAAAATCAAATCCGCGTTAAAACCCAATGGACGGGTTGTCATCATCGATTTCTATCACGATGAGCGGTCTGGCAAACTCAGCTTCTCCAAACACCATCTGGTTCCCAGAGAACGCGTCATCGCGAACATGGAGAAAGTGGGACTCACTTTGTCAAAGGAGCACACCTTCCTCCCCCGCCAATATTTTTTGGAATTTAAGGGAAGCTAAATCCTATGTTTTCCCAAACTGTAGTGCTGCCAAACAGCTTAGATATTGGGACTTTTGTCCAATTTCTCCAAGAAAATAACATTTGGAACATTGAGGAGCCGGAAACACCTGTAATGCTTGAGACGATGGGGCATAGATGGATCGAGCCAACTCCTTTGGCAGCTTTAGCTGTAGCTCTTTGTGAACGGAAAAATACACACCAAGCAGAAATAGACCTAAAAAATTTCAAGGGAGCTAAGCACCCCGGGTATTTCGAAAGGATGAAATTTTTTGATTTATTGAATCAACCATCGCCTGTTTACCCAGGAGTCCATCATGATCCGTCAGGTCGTTTTATCGAGCTGACTGTTTTTAACTCCCTTAAGGAAGTCGACAATTTAATTAGACAAGCTGCAGATCTTTTGGGCGTTGATACGTTTATCGCTCCCTTCGTGACTCGCGCCTTGGAGGAAGCAATGCGCAATGCGGTTCAACATGCAGGAGAGGGCCATCTCAGGCTGGTAGTTGCCCAACGATATTCTAGCCCTCCAGCTCGTATTCATCTGGCGATCGTAGATTCTGGAATTGGGATAAGGGCTTCCTTGTTTGACAAATGTGAATCCGTCGTAGGTGATGCAGAAAAAGCACTTCGTTTAAGTGTTCAAGCAGGAATATCTGGGAAGCGAGGAAAAACAACAGGGAATTATTTTGAGCAAAATCAGGGATTTGGGCTGCATTTGCTAAATAGGATTGTCGAAGAAACATATGGGAGGTTTGTCTTGGCCACGGAGGATAGGCTCCGATTTCAAGATGGTATACACACCGAATTTCGAAAAATTAAAAAGATCAATGGGACCATCATGGGCATTGAGCTTTTTGAGGACTACTTAAAGGGTCTGAATTTCTATGAATTGCAAAATCGATTTATTAGAGAAGTGCCTTGGTGAATCCCTAAATGTCTCGAAGACCAGCTTCCCAATCCATGCTCTTGGTGCATTTTCAAATTACTTCAGACCTGCCGGCCTCTGCATATGCCAATTCTGGAAAAGCTAACTTATCTACTTTAACGCATAAAAACTTTTTATACGTTAATTGGTATATTGTGATTTTATCCGTTTTGGCGCATAATAAGGTTGGAGGGAAAACATGTCCGACCTTGCACGCAATCCGAAACAGATCGGCAATCTCATCCGGCGGGCCCGCAAGCAACACGGCTTGAGCCAGACGCAGCTCGGGGAAAAGACCGGATTGCGCCAGGCGACGATATCCCTCATCGAGACGGGTAATCCGGCCGCGACGCTGGAGACGATTCTGACGGTGCTCAGCGTCCTCGATCTGGAGTTCCGTATCGGGCCGCGATCAAAGGGGACCGCCGCTGATATCGAGGATATTTTCTGATGGCCCGCAGCCGTCGGCACGCGCCGCTACGCGTGCTGCTGAACAATCGCCCGGTCGGGCATCTCCACAAGGCCACAAGCGGAGCCATTGCCTTTCAATACAACCAGGACTGGTTAGGATGGCCGCACGCCCTACCGGTCTCGCTCTCGCTCCCTTTGCGTGAAGACGCCTACAGAGGAGAGCCGGTCGCCGCCGTGTTCGAGAATCTATTACCGGATTCGGATGCGTTGCGCCGTCGGGTTGCGGAAACAGTCGGAGCGGGCGGAACCGATGCCTATAGTCTGCTTGCTGCCATTGGCCGCGATTGTGTGGGGGCATTGCAATTTGTCGGGGCGGACGATGACGTGGAGGAGATCGACGATTCCGCCACGATCACCGGTGAGCCCGTCAATGAGGGTACCATTGAAACGCTCCTCAACGGGTTGGCGCAAACCCCTTTGGGTCTGAGCGGTAACGATGCGTTTCGGATATCACTGGCCGGAGCGCAGGAAAAGACCGCACTACTCCGGCATAAGGGCAAATGGCTCAAGCCCCGTGGCACCACACCCACCTCCCATATTTTAAAAAACAGATCGGCCGATTGCCGAACGGACTCGACCTCTCGAATAGCGTCGAGAATGAATTCTATTGTCTGAAACTGGCGGTCGCGTTTGGCCTGCCGGTCAACCGGGCGGACATGTACACGTTCGGAGAGACGAAATCGCTTGTAATCGAACGCTTCGACCGGCTTTGGACAAAAGACAAGCGACTGTTGCGGCTACCGCAGGAGGATTGTTGCCAGGCGCTCTCGGTGCCGCCCACCCGGAAATATCAACGTGAAGGCGGACCGGGAATGATCGAAGTGCTTGATCTGCTCAAAGGCAGCGATCACCCCCTTGAAGATCAGGAAACCGTGTTAAAGGCCCAAATCTTCTTCTGGCTTATTGGCGCCACGGACGGGCACACCAAAAATTTCAGCATTTTTCTCAATCCAGGGGGCAGTTACCACCTGACGCCCCTGTATGACGTCCTCACCGCTCAGCCGAGCTTGGAAGTGCGTCAAATTGAAAGTAAACAGATGAAGCTAGCCATGTCGGCCGGGACCAAGCGGCACTATCGAATCGGCGACATTCTCGGGCAACATTTTATTCAAACCGTGGAAGGGGCGGGACTGCCGAAAAGATTCGCACTTGAGACTATCGAGAAAATGGCTGATACCGCCGGGCAGGCATTGGAAGCCATCGAACGCGTCCTACCAGCGGATTTCCCCGAGGTCATTCACCGGGCGGTCAAAGTCGGCGTGACCAACCGTCTGTCCAAGCTGCGTGTTGCGTAATTTGTTAGGGGAGGGTACGTGCGTTAGACTCATCCGGCTATTCGGCCCGGTTTATCATGGGCATGCCTCGCTGTTTCCAGCCTGACATGTGACCGTCCAGGTACACAATATTTTTATACCCCACCGTCCAAAGAGCGAATTTGCCGATCCACGCTCTCGGGCCATGCTCGCAATATACGACAATCGGGTCCTTCGGTGTGACATTGGTCTCCTTATGACGGCTCCAAATGGCGTAAAAAGGCAGATGCACAGCGCCCGGCACATGCCCGGCATCGTATTCACTTTGTGAACGGACATCCACGATCACTGGCGCCGTGCGCGTTTTGATCGAGGCTAACAGTTGCTCTGGAGTCATATCGGACAAGCCTTTCTCCGAACATGCGACAAAAAGGGTAAACACGACCAAACCGAAGCACCAATGCCATGGAGTGATGCCACGCGTGGATTTTGCTAGGAACATATGTTCTGAACTGTCACCTGGACAAGCCTTTCAGGTGTGGTAAGGGCTTGATCTCTCGAGAACTCTTCCAGGATACCTTGTTCCCTCACTCATTTTCTTCCAGAAGTCAGCAGTATAGGAAATCTGACGAAAAATTGGAACGTGGAATACACCGGTCTCGACTCTTTATAGGAGGCACAAAGGGTTTCGGCCAGGCCATCCATCCGATACAATCCATCCGAGATTCATGTTGACTTCCACCCACTGGGCTAATCCGTCTCCTGACATTTTTAGGAGCCTGTCGCCAGGCGTGGTCCATGTGTGGCGTGTTCATCTGGATAGGTCACCCCGGCAGGCTGCTCTCTACCGTGCCGACCTATCTGAGGGTGAACGAGCACGGGCGGAACGGTATCGGCTTCCTCACCACCAATACCAATTTATTTCAACCAGAGGCATTCTTCGAAATCTGATCGGTCACTATGTAGGAATTCCCCCTGGTACTCTCGGACTTGAGAACAACTTACAAGGGAAGCCCTCTCTGACCGAACCGCCCCATCCGGCATTACAATTTAATGTCTCTCATACGAGTGGAATGGCATTGCTGGCCTTCACGGTTGAACACGCTGTGGGGATTGATGTGGAACAGGTCAACCGGAATGTCAGCGATCAGGATATCGCCACAAGGTATTTTTCTCCACAAGAGGCCGCGTACCTTGCTACCCTTTCACCTGACAAGCGGACGCAAGAGTTTTTGACCTACTGGACCTGCAAGGAAGCGTATCTCAAAATGCAGGGGATTGGATTATCGGGTGGAATGGCTCAATGTGAGATTGCACTCGACCAGGACGGATTGAAGGCTACTGTGCGGTCAACACATGAACCCGATCGGGGGAACGACTGTTTACTCTTTCGCATCAATGCAGGCCAGACCCACATCGGAGCCCTATCCGTAGGCTG
Source organism: Nitrospira sp. T9 (assembly GCF_052156535.1). Lineage (NCBI taxonomy): Bacteria > Pseudomonadati > Nitrospirota > Nitrospiria > Nitrospirales > Nitrospiraceae > Nitrospira > Nitrospira sp. T9. Next base: position 43,527 of record NZ_JBQKUP010000039.1, on the reverse strand, counting down.
TCCTTCGGTTGAAGTGTTGTTTTGGGATTGGAAGGATTAAGGGAAAGTTGAACAAAGCCATCAGTGGCGTTCTCGCCCTTTTGCCATGCTCACCTACGCACCTGCAGGTTCCGCGTCAAAGGGGAGTAAGGCTATCAGACAGAGCAGGCCATACTACGGCCTTGTTGGACAAAACTTTTTGCACCCCTTCTCATTGCACGTGGTCGCTCTACCATGAAAGAGTCAGGTGTGAAACTGTTGGAAATTGGATTCATCCACAGTCCTATTAATGCGCGGCCTCTCCCTTAAATCGAACAGGTTCGTTGCCTTGTAAATGGTCCGGGGTAAGATAGTATGTGCCTTTGAGACTGGCATCCCAAATTGATTGAGCCGCCGGTTCATTCCCTCCGGTCAACAGATACACAAAACCTCCAAATAACCCGCCCACGCCGGCATAGACCACTTTGAAGGGCGTATACAAAATCGATAAGGCTCCACTCGCGATTTGAAGTCCCAAAGACGAATCGTCCGAGTTCCCTGAATTTTCGGCAACCACCGGCGCCGCTACATCAGACGCGGGCGTGACTTCCTCAGCAACCGGTTCAGTTAAGAGAGACACCTGCTCTTGTGCCATCTCGGTTGGCGGCCCAGGCTCTGACTGGGTAGCAGCACCTGGGTTAGGCGAATCCAATAGGACCGTCGCCGACTGAGTGGTGGGAGGTGAGCTGGAGGAATCAACCGCTACCGGCGCCGCCACATCAGACGCGGGCGTGACTTCCTCAGCAACCGGTTCAGTTAAGAGGGGCACTTGCTCTTGTGCCACCTCGGTTGGCGGCCCCGGCTCTGGCTGGGTGGCAGCGCCTGGGTTAGGCGAATCCAATAGGACCGTCGCCGACTGAGTGGTGGGAGGTGAGCTGGAGGAATCAACCGCTACCGGCGCCATCTGAGGACCAGGAGGCTCGATCGGACTCTCTGCGTTCACCTCCTGTTGCGCGGAGGGGGAGGACGCTGTTTTCTGCCAAGCCTGTTCAAGGGCCAGAATGGTCAGATCTTGTATCACCCGCTCGGACACCACCACTGGGTCAGAACTCCAAGCCTTGCCTTCAAAGGCCACTTCGCCTGCACCGGTATTCATTCCAAGAATATCAACGACGACCTTGTTCATGGGTGGTGATCCCCCAATTACAGGCTCTATTGTGGAATTCAATGAAGTTTCGTTTACATGCACAAATACCACCAATGTCGCCCCAACCTTACGAGCTCCCCCTAGAGCCTGAGCTTGCCCTTCCGTCCCTTTTCGAGAAGCAAATTCAGGAACTCCCTCCTCTTGCACAACCTGTCGATTGACCACCAGTAATTGATGGTCATTTAACCAATCCAAAGCCTGATTGACGGCCGCCCCATGATTCCCGCGCACTACCACCTTCGTTCCCTGGCTTGGTTGCGTCACCTGAAACCCTTCTTTTTTATAGGCTTCATTCCCGTTGGGACCGCCAGCGCATCCCAACGAAATACCAAAAGCAAGCAGGACGATCAGGCTTCTTATGTGCCGACAACCTAGATCCGACATAGTGATGTTCCCTTCATTACTATTTCTATTGTAAAGAGGCGCGTTTGTAGGCCCGATAAGAAGCTTTTCAGAAATCCAGCTCAACAATTACGTAGTCCGGGTTTTCTGTCCAACATTCACATGAGAATGGGAAGATTTTGCGTGTACGGTCCGGTTTCATATGAAAAATTAGCATATGACGACCGTATTGAAAAATTAAAATACCACAAATTAAGCCTTCACGGAGAGAGACCCGTTAATTTCCCTCTTTTCTGATAAAAAAGGGAAAACTTCTTTTTGAAGATCTTCCTATCCCGTGGGAGTCCATGACAGAAAAAAGAGATTGGTTTTTAACCTTTCGACTTCTCTATCACCAAACACTTTATCATCATCACTATTCTGGTAGGGACTGGAATTGCGTGAGCCCCAGCTTCCCTAGTATGCTAAGGAATTGAGTGATTCGGCTGATAGACCTGCATAAACGATAAACGCCCAAAAATTTTCCTAAAACTTTGCATGGCTTTGCGAATTCTGTCATTTTTCATCGAAGGCGTCACCTGGCGAGTGGCGAAAACCCCTACGGGCTATTGCCACCGCGGCCTTTCAACCATGCCAGAGTGGATTCCGGGAATTCCCTCGGGCGTATCCAAGGATATTGTCGAAAGCACCTTTCAACAATTTCCCTCTGATGATGACTCCCTTCAGCCCCACAACATCACATTCAAATTGACCTATCGTGTCGGGTCTTCCAATATTGAATGCTTTATCTTTTCTTCACCTGACGACGACCTCTTTTCTGTCAAGATTCCTCCTGGTACCTTCATCGCTCTTCAAGAAGCACTTCCATCCCAGACTATCCCACGCATGAGAGTCGCCCGTTTGGCTGTGCATCATGCGATTGCGTCCGGAATGCCAGGGATAGAACTTCTTCCAGGAAGTCCCATATACGAATCAGTCAAATCGCAATTATCAGGGTCCTGTCTCCAAAAAACGCCGGTGTGAGTCTTTCGCTTTCTATCGCACTGACTAGTCCTCTCTCCAACCCAGGCCGTTATCCAGGGCTACCGGTTGAAGAATATTTTTAATGGACCATATGGCAAGTCTCTGAAAATCCTGCTATCCGGCACAATCCACCTTCTGACTCTCCCCAAAGGCACGAAGTGTCGCCGGTTTTCTCGTCATAAATCATCCATAGCTTATCATCCCGGCAATCCACCCTTCCCCCTACCAAAGCTGTGCGCAATCCTGTTGGTAAGGTATGCATAAATTGTCAAACACATCGCCGACAAAACCATCATCAATTTTTTCAAAATATTCAATCATTGTGTTGTTAATAAAAAATAACACAAGATATACGGTGAGGGTATTCCCCCAGTCACATTACGTATGCAACAATAGGGTACACTTTCCCTAAAGAACGAACAACTGATCCGAGAAAAAGTTGAATGTTCTTATGGTGTTTCCGAGGAACACATCGTGGTGAGCAACCGTTCTCCCTCTCTCAGAAAACTTGTGCTGATTGTGGATGATGAGCCTGCCGTCCGCCGAACTGTACGGGGTGCATTAGAATCCTCTGGCATTGAATGCGCCGAGTCGGAAAACGGCGCCGAAGCACTCGCATGGTTGGAAGAAAACGAAGTCGATCTCGTCCTGGCTGACTATCACATGCCTATTATGAGTGGACTGACCTTGTTGGAACGAGTCAACGGTTCCTTGAATGGCAGAACCCCTCGGGTCATCCTGCTCAGTGGAGTAATTGACGAAATACACAAGCACAAAGCCATGGGACTTGGCGCCTATGCAATTATTGACAAACCCTGTAATTTCCGTGAACTTGTCGAAAAAGTAAACGAGGCTCTCGATTTCTAATTTCCCCTCTCCCGTTTGATCGCACTAAAGGTCATATCGACCTAGACAACTCAAGAGTAAGCCTGCTGTAGGGTCATCCCCCACAATTCAGTAAATGTTCTAAGGCATAGTCCTTGTGCTAGGAATCAGTCAACTACCGCCCGGCAATATTGAACTTCCCATTTTAGGCTATGGCTTGCCGATTCTACCCATCTTTAAGTGTTTTCATGATCCTGATCGCCTTTTTGAGTTGTTGGATTTTTCCACAACCGGGAAGGGCGGAAAGTTCCGCGCCAGGTATTCATTGGGGTGCGCTCGACTTTCCCGATCAAGAACCGGTGCTTACCACCGGACTCTCCATATTTCGCTTTACTGAATTTAATGGGGAAGGGAAGCGGTTTAATGACATTCGGGAAACCATCGGATTAAATCTTATTACCACCAGTTGGACCCGCCACTGGTCAAATTCCCTCGAAGGATGGAGCACAAATCTGACTTTTGGAATTGGCCCTACGAGAAATCAGCCTTCAGAATCCCTCCAAAACGATTTCGTCCATGAACGCCTGTATGATATCCCTCAGGTTCCGGTTGGAGCGAAACGAAAAGAGACCGATTTTACCCTATCCGGTTCAATCACCCGATGGAGAGAACTCCCGGGACAACGCCGGGTATTGTTTCTTGGGGGCGGGGGACAGACAGGAAGCCTCTATCAGGAACTCTTTGCTCGTGGGGGGTTTCGCCGCTGGTCACCGGTGAAAACCATCGACTATCTGAGCGGGCCACATAATGGCTGGGTCGCAGATCTGTTCAGACCTCTCCGATTGTCAGGAATGGTGAGGGCCGGGCGACTTTTCAATGGTGCCGCGTTCCATGATTTAGCCAATCATTCATTTGCCGCCCAAGGCTCCCTCAGCTATGGCTGGTATGATGAGAAAACATTTCGGCCCTTGCTTGAAGTTGAAATCGGGGCCACCATTGATTCCGGAATGTTTAATGGAAACCAGGGAAACTCATTGGAGGAGAGCTTTTGGACGATTGCGATCCGGGCCCACCCATTTACTTTCGAAACATGGAACGATCAATTAAGCGGCCAAGACTTCGGCCCAACGTATGGAGGCAAACTCATGATGGACCTTTCCTTCCTGCTTCCTGATTCCTGGAAAGGGCAATGACTCTCCCTCCTGCATACACCACTGAAACAGAAATTGTACGGAAAGCGCCATCGCTCCTATTCACCTAGTCACCAGATGCCGGAGTAAGAGGTAACCGGCTCCAGGATTCTCCGGCATCCGAGCTTCGGTATAATCCTCCTCCATTCGTGCCGACATACAAAGTGCGGGGATCCAGGGGGCTCATCTGAAGACTTCGAATACTGGCTGCCTCCAATCCCTGTATTTTCGGTTGCCAGGTTTTTCCTCCGTCCTCACTTTTTTGAACCCGATCACTGGTCGCCATATACAGAGTTGACGGGTTAGTGGGATCCAGTTGAATGGCACTGATATAGGCGTGTTGAATGCTACCTCCGACCTTTGTCCAATGTTCGGCCTGATCCGTTGATTTATATAATCCATCCGTGGTCCCTGCATACACCACATCACTATTCGTTGGATCAACGACGATTCCATTGACTCCCAACGCCATTGAAGCCATTTTGGCATCTGAGGCCACCATGCCCGTCGAGGCTTTTTCCCAACTCTCCGTGGCATTGAGCGTGCGATAGACACCTCCCGTAGTCCCCGCATATAAGACGTTTGGACGCTGGGGATCGATTGCCAGGCTCACCACAAAACTCACTTCCGTCATGCCTTGCATCCGTTCAGTCCAATGTCGACCCCCATCTAAACTTCTAAAAACCCCAACGGTTGTCGCCGCATACACCATCTCCGTCCCCAAAGGATTAAACACAATCTGATTGACAATGGCCGAGATCGTGCCTTTCTGAATCCCGGAATTGTAGGGATGCCACGTTCGGCCCCCATCCGGGCTTTTATAGGTCCCATCCCCCATCGTTCCCGCAAACACGGTGGCAGACAGTTGGGGGTCAAGGGCAAGACTAATCACTCGGGTCCTGGCTAATTCGCCTGCAAATCTGGTCCATGTGGCCCCCGTATCGGAAGACTTGTATACGGCTTCATCCGTGGCCACATATATAATGTTGGGTTTGGTGGGATGTAAGGCAATGGACACAATGGTATCGCTTCGTTGACCGCAGGCCGTCAATCCGAACATCAAGGAAACGACGAAAATCCAATAGGGGCGGGACATCTTAGAACGGTCCTTCAATGTTGAATGGCAAGAGGTCACACCTTATGGGAGTGTTGAATAATAATAATTTCCAAGAGCATATTGACCCACAAGCACGGTGCATGAGGCATCGGGGCGGTTCAAAAAAGTTCGTCCAGCAAGGCCGCAGTCATTTTTGCGCGCAGAGCGTACTTCCAGTACGTGAGCACGGAAAAATGGCGAGAACGCCGCTGGCGGCTTTTTTCAACAGCCCCCTTATCGTCATGGGCGGTATGGTTCGGCATATCCGGTCAGTTCAACATAACCCTGACCATGAATATTCTCTCCCTTCCAAAACCCGGTGACATCCACGGCTCCTTCCCAGTATGTCACAGCGGTACTTCGCCTGGTGACAAGTTCTTGATTGGCCATTCTTGGAGAGATATTCAACTCCACCCTTTCAGACGGAATAGATAACGTCCATTGACTAGGGTAACGCGCACCACTGGCCGGACTGGTCCAATGCTCTTGCACGCGTACATTAAGGGCTTCAAAAGAAATGGATGTCGAGGATCCATCCGGCCTCACCAATGTTCCACTGGATGCCGGATCAAAGGTTCCATCCACACGGCGAAGCCCATAGGCCATGATGTCATAATTATTCTCAAGTTGCAGGCTGAACCAATCCCATCCAACGAGACCGTCCGAGAGGTCTGCAGATCCAAACTCATGGTCCATCCAACTTACGCCGTTGACTGCCAGGGGCACCCCCTCTACCACCACCGATCCCGTGGTCTGAAGACGGGTCATTGAATAATAATGGGAGATGGCCTCTGCCTCCTTGCCTTTCCGGCTCACGCCGTCTGTGCCATGAATAACGTGGGATTTACTTGATTCAAGCGTCAAATCAATGGAAAACCCCTCAGCCTGCGCCTGAAGATGAAATTGTCGATGATTGGATGCCACCGCCTCTAGCAACCACCGATCGATCCATACATGAAGCCGATCCGCTTCAGCTCCGGCCTTGTTGATTCCGGCACGACTCAGCTTCTCTGCAAACCAGAATTGCTCATTCGCTTCGTCGGTTAACGCGAAATGGGCAAAGTACAGGTGTCGCATGGCCCATGCAGAAGGATTACTCCAGGCATCGGGTGAGTCAATTCCACGACGAAAAAAGGTCAATTCGTACCCAAACCGTCGGCCATTCGTGGTGGACAGATGTCCGGTAAAATACCACCACTCTGTCTGAAATTGCTCATGACTGCCATGATCCTGCGGGAACGCATAGACGTATCCGGGACGGGCAGGAGTAAATTCGTGTAGTTCAACGACGGGAGTCTCTGCAGAGACCGCCGAAATCCCAAGAAGTGGAAAAATGAACAGGAGCGAGATCTCTCGCACCAAAGATCTCGTGCTCACCTCAAGACCTGCAGAATCGTCGCGTGGGTGAAGGCCATCGTCCACTTCATGCTTCCGTTTATACCACGACCTTCCATAGCGTACAAATCCCTTGGCACACAAGGATTTTCTCAGTTTGCCGAACTCCTTTGGGTCACGATTTTACGTTGACTTTCCCGAAAATTCTCCGCTATCGTACCCTATGCCTTCAGATTTTCCATCAGCCGAATTCGGCAAATTTCCGATACCGGACAGCGTGCCAATTTTTCCACTGCCCAACGTCGTATTTTTCCCTGAAACCTATTTGCCACTACACATCTTTGAACCCCGTTACCGGGAAATGGTGCATAACGCATCCGGTCAGGGAGATTGCATTGGCATGGTCTTGCTCAAGGACGGTTGGGAAGACGAGTATGTAGCGGATCCGCCGATTTATCCCATCGGATGTGTGGGGCGAATTATCAGCTCACACAAACTGGCTGACGGTCGGTTTAATATTGTGTTGCAAGGCCTTCAGCGATGCACCTTTGAAGAGCAAGAGGTCTCAACGCCCTACCGCCAAGCACGAATTATTCCGAATGCGCAAAAGGGCGCACCCTCCCTGGACATCGAAACCCGCATCAATCTGGAGCAAATTACCCAAGAATATTTGACCTGGAAAAAGGCTCATGAGTTGTGTCAGGTGATCGCTTCTGGCAAACTCACGGATTCCATTCTGGTTCATAACCTTTCAGCCGGTCTTGATTTGTCACCAGTGGAAAAACAATTTTTACTTGAATCCGGCCATCTCATCCAGCAAGCTCGCCGCCTGATTGATCTCATCCGCTTTAAACTTGCCGATCTTCGAACGGCACAAGGATAACACACCATGTCTGATGCCGTTGCCATTGAGGTTAAAGGGCTGGGGAAAACCTACGACACCGTGACCGCGGTGAAGAATCTTTCCCTCTCCGTCATGCAAGGAGAAATTTTTGGCCTCCTGGGACCCAATGGGGCAGGGAAGAGTACCACGCTTCGAATTTTAATTACGACCCTCAGTCCCACATCCGGAACCGCAACCATTTTCGGGCATGATGTCGCCAAAGAAGCCGATACCATTCGACGGATGATCGGCTACGTTCCGCAAGAACGGGCTATCGACCGCTTTCTTACCGGTCGGGAGCATCTGCTGTTGCTTGCGGATCTCTATCATCTCCCAAAAAATGAAGCCCTCACCAGAATTGCATCGCTCCTGAAGCTGGTCGATCTGGAAGAACATGCCGATCGCGTGGCCAAAGGATATTCCGGTGGGATGAAACGCAAATTGGATATTGCCTGCGGTTTATTGCCCAATCCCAAGGTACTCTTTTTGGACGAACCCACACTCGGACTTGACGTTCAAAGCCGCCTTAATATCTGGCAATACCTGCGGAAATTGCGCGAGCAGGGCATGACCATCGTCATGACCACCAATTACCTGGATGAAGCCGACCAGCTTTGTGATCGAATTGCTATCATTGACCGCGGCGAAATCCGCGCCATTGGCTCTCCAAAGGACTTAAAGGCCAGTTTGGGTGGCGATGGCGTCTGGCTCACTCTTGGAGACCCGCAGCCTCAGGTTCTCGAAACCCTCTCAACCGCCTTAAAAGCCTTGCCCTTCATACGTGCCATTCGTCCCACTCCACAAGGGCTTGATATCCGCGTCGATGCTCCCGAGAAGGCATTGCCTGCTATTCTCGAGGCCACAAATCGAGTAGGATGTCTCCTCGATGGAATCGAATATCATCGGCCGAGGCTGGACGACGTGTTTGTGGCTCACACAGGCCGGTCCCTCAAAGACCAACCCTCTGAACCCACGACCTAAGATCTTATCCTGTAGTTTTTCACTGTTCTGGAAAGGTTTCTCCATGAATGAGCAAATTCAAGAGGTACTTGCCCTGACCAATCGATGGGTCAAGCGATTGAGCCGGGAAAAGTTCAGTATGTTGTTCACGCTGATACAGCCCATGCTGTTTTGGCTCATCTTTTTCGGCAACCTGTTTCAGCGAGCAGCCGATATACAGGTCGTCCAAGCCCCGAATTACATGAGTTTTCTTGCAGCCGGTGTTGTCGTGATGACCGTTCTCAATAACGGGCTGGCCGGTGGCGTCGACTTACTGTTTGATAAAGAAAACGGGTTCCTGGAACGACTAATGGCAACCCCTATCAGACGATCGTCCGTAATCCTTAGCCGATTTTTATTTGTGATGGCCATCACCGCCATGCAAATTCTGGTTATTCTGGGCGTGGCCTTTTTATTCGGGGTGAGTGCGGAAACGGGGATATTAGGGATCGCCCTCATTCTGGTGATCGGCATGCTATTTGGTGTCGGACTCACCGCCATTTCCATGGCCATGGCGTTTTCCGTGAAAAGTCATGGAGATTTCTTCTCGGTGTTGGGCTTCCTCTCGCTCCCGATGATCTTTCTCAGTTCCGCGCTCGTACCATTAGCGGCAATGCCGGGTTGGATGAAATCACTGGCATTTTTTAATCCGATGACCTGGGTCATTGATGCTATTCGGCCGTTGATTCTTACCGGTTGGAGCGAGGCGCTTCCTCAGGTCGCTATCGCCCTTGGAGTTCTCGCCGTCTTCGACGCCCTGTGTCTCTATGGGGGTGCCCGCGCGTTCAGGCGCTCGGTCGGCTAACAGCCGTTTTACCACATTATAAACTCTTCGATGGGACGCCTCTTTTTCTTTGGGGAGGCGTTGTCGTATTTACCCGGGACGAACTTTCTTGCACTCACCTTCGGAGACAAAAATTCAGGCTTTGCTTCGTTTGCTGTCCGACCCCAACGAACAAGTCGCCAAGACGATACAGCACGAATTCGTCCGTATCGGGCCCTCAGCCTTACCGTTTCTGGAAAAAGCCGGCGCAGATGATACGGCATTGGAATCCCGGGTCGCTTTTGTCAAAGATGAAATTCTTTTTGAGCAACTCAAAGAGGAATTCAGCACGTTCGTTACCCATTGCTCCCGGCAGATGGATTGGGAACAGGGGGCCTTCCTCATCGCCAAGATCGCCTACCCGGATGTCGATATTCCCCATTATCAGCAGTGCCTCGATCAGCTCACAGAAGAATTTCGAAAAAAATGGCATTCCGAAGGTTCTGCGCCGGGGAAAGTCGCCCGACTCCTCAGCGCGTTCCTCTTTAAAGACAAGGGATTTTCCGGCAACCGCATCCATTACCATGACCCAGACAATAGCTACCTGCATCGGGTCATCGAATCCCGGCAGGGGATTCCCATCTCTCTCTCGGCCATCTACGTATTTGTGGGAAACCGTTTGAATTTGCCCCTCTCCGGGGTCGGAATGCCGGGACATTTCCTGGTGAAGATTGAAGGAGAGCCGATTCCGCAATTTGTGGATTGCTTTAACGGTGGGGCATTTTTACGGGAACAAGACTGTGAGCAATTTATTACAGCATCCGGCTTGGACTATTCTCCTGAGTTTTTGGAAAAGAGTCCGACACGGCTGATTCTTGCCCGCATGCTCCGAAACCTGTTGAGTATTTATGAACGGGAGCAACAGAATCCCATAACGAAGCGGGTAGAGACCCTGCTTCAAATCCTGCAGGAATCTTCGGAAGATGAGGATCCTTCGCTCTAGCCCCAACCGGCCATATCCGTTTGGTACATTAGCTTCCTAACGGATTCAAATCTGTTGTCGAGAGTCTTATTAGCCTCACAATTTTCTACTACTTCATGTTTTAATGCTTGACCTTGGTACTTGGAAGGGCCGGCTTTCGGCCCGGCGGCCAAGGTTCCTTCGGCGTTACCCAGGACAGGCCTTTTGTTTCGGCAAAAGGACCCAAAACCATTTCCACCCAAGTCGGCACATGGATTCGTTCTGACGCTGGCAAGGGAGGGGCGGCCCAGCTCGCATGGCTCAGACAAGGTCCGCCATTGGTTTGAGCGTCAGACCGATTGGCCGACATGCAGGCGGTGGGGCATAGGATTGTCTTCAAATCTAGACAACCTGGGAAGCTTTCCCGACTTTGCAAGGTTTGAAGTTCTTTGGCTTTGATGATGGATCGAAAAATCGTCGGGGTTGAGCCACAACCTTGGACCAATCGCGCCAATGACGCATTCGTTATCTTTATGGGATGCGTACTTCGCGCAAACTTCCAGGCAGGATGGTCTCGATAGCCTGATTAATAGATTCTACGGCTGCTTGAATTCGAGGCCAACTGGTTGAAGATAATACAACAATAGCCATTTTCCGACTAGAGAGGTTTTGTTGCTTAGAGAGATTTTTGTCGGTCGTGACGAACACTTCAAAGCCTTCTTCCTCACCTCTTGTTAACAATTCTCCGTTTTTTAACATACTCCAACCGCGCTCAAAAACGGTTTCTACTTGATGCGTGTTTAAGAATCTGCGCAGAGGGACAGGGGTCCCTTGATCGAAAAGGATTCGCACTCAGACAACTTGGGGAGAAGTGAGACTTTTGGCAGCATGATCCAGAACCAGGCGAACCTGCTCAAGAGTAACACCAGGAAACAAGGCGATAAATTCCCTGATCTCTATCCCGTCTTCTAGATTCTCAAATAGTGCAGCGACTGGGACACGGGTGCCACGAAACACCCACGCTCCACTCACACGTTGAGGATCACGTTCAACTACTGCACACGATGACCAATCTAACATGATATTATCCTACCCATAGTTAACCTACGATTCAAGCTAGGAGTCCAGTTCATGAGGCCCTTTTGTTTCGGCAAAAGGTCCCAAACCATTTCAGCCCAAGTCGGCTCATAGAATCGTTCTGACGCTGGCAAGGGATGGTGGGCCCAACTCGCATGGTTCAGCAAGGTCCGGCGTCAGCTCGGTTGACTGACTTGCAGGCGGCAAATTATTGGAGGCTTTCAAGTGTAGGTTCTGGCAATTGTAAAAAAAATAGGGGGTCAGGTCCTCGGTCAGATGCGCTTCATTAGCCCACACTATTTTGACAATGCTCTCCCCACTTGCAAGGTTTGAAGATCTTTGCCTTTGATGACTGGTCCTGAGAAAAATCGGCGGGCTTGAGCTACGACATTCGACCGATCGGCCGTCTCATAAAAATGCGAAAGAACAAGTTTTTTGATATTGGCTTCTTCTGCGACTTTTCCGCATTCTTCAGCATGCATATGGGATCCACCTGGTTGATGCGACGAAAAAGAGCAGTCCAAGACCGCCAAATCAGCATCCTGACATAAGCGAACCAGATTCGGTGAGGCCATCGCATCTCCCGAAAATGTTGCTGACCGGCCCTGATACTCAAGACGATAACCAAGACAGAGCTGTTGATCAGAATGGATCATGGGCAACGGCGTAATTTGTGTGCGGCCGATCACAAACGGTCGATCATGGACCTCTTTGAGGGTCACCCGAAAGGGTGGACCCGAAAAATTGGGGAATGTCCGGAAAATGGTCCGAAAGAGTCGTTGAGTCCCAGGCGGACCATAAATCGTGAGGTCCGGTCGAACCTGCGCAAACTTTGAATGGCACACGGCATCAAAGAAAAATGGAATAAAATCGGAAAAATGGTCCGCATGGTAATGGGTAAAGAGTAGGTGTTGAATCGTATGGCGATCGATGCCGGTTTGTAATAAATTTGAGAGCGTTCTTGGACCAAAATCCAGTAGAATAGGCCGGTCCGTCTCGAATACATACCCGGCCGCAGCGCGGGTAGGATGAATATTGGTTCCTGAACCTAGTATGGTGAGCTTCATTGTTATACCCTGCCGGAAAATAAATACTCTCTGGTAACCACACCTCCTATGGCAACACAACCCGAAACAACCCGTTCCATCAACCCGTTTATCGGCCTGTTAGGGCTGGGCCTGATCGTAGCAGGCATATGGATATGGAATCATCTGACCTTTGACACTCAGGATTACATTACCGATGAGATCCTCCCTATACTCGGAGGCGTTCTTGTCTTAGGGATAGGCGTATGGGTTAGCACAAAAAAATGGCGCGCTCGCAAAGAACGTCTTCAGCTTCGTGATCGGCTCCTGCAACGCTTTCAAAAAGAACCTTCAGCCCAAAAACGGCGGGATCTGGCCTTTACCCTGATTGAAGTGAACCAATTTGAAGCCGAAGGATTGGAGACCGTCACCGAACCGATGGCGGAGCTCTTTATTTGGACATTGAAGACGGCACTCGGTGACAAACAACATCGCATACGAGGAATGTCAGCCAGTTACCTGGGGGTCTTGAAACATCAAGCCTCGATCCCGTTGTTGATTCGTGCGTTGGAAGATGACCATGCCCATGTGCGAGCCTGTGCCGCATTGGCCCTGGGCCGCATGCGGGCTCAAGATGCGAAGGCGAAACTGGAAGAAAAGATGAAAGAAGACTGGGACCAGACGGTACGCAGCCGGTCCCGAGAAGCGTTGGAACGAATACGATAGGGGCTTCATTCACCCGGCACAGCTATCAATTAAGCTCCTGATTCAATGCCTGTTGATCGGCTTCGGAAAAGCGATAACCTTTGTTCATCAACATTTGCATCCCCTCCATCAGGAATTTGAATTGAACATCCCGACGAATAGTATCGAACAGGCCCGTCAGGGCGATGACATACCCTCCTTCGGGAAGTCCATCAAGGTACGGTAACCCGAAGGCTTCCAACAGATCGTGGATCTCGTGTGCACTATATTCCTGATTATCGTCTCCGTCCCCCACTAAAGCCATTTGATAAAACGTCAGGCTAAGGGAAAGAAGTTGTTGCGAATTCCCAAAGGCTTCCCGGGCCTGTTCCAACCCCTCGGGAAAGAGCCTCACACAATCGAGATCAAGCTCTGTCCTTAGGAGAGGGGAGAAATGAATGCGCTCAACCTCTGGCCGGGCTTTTTTGTTCCAAAGTTGATAAAAATAAGCCGTACAGGAATCGGCAATCGCAAATTTCTGTTTATCTTTTCCGATTTGAGCACCGATGTGTTGAGTGAAGGCTTGAAAGACATCCGTGCCGGGGGAAGCCCATGCCGTCGCCTGTAGGGCCTGCCCCCCACAACCCCATACGAGTCCAATGCTGAATAGAACAGGAAAAAGATACTGGTTCAAATTTGGTTCCCCCAGGAAAATGATGGATGGTCCTAGTATAGCACCGTCAGGAAACACATGAGAATGATTCTTCTCCCGTTTCCTTCACAAATTCTGACCGAATAGGCCATGGCATCATGAGCAAACACTATTCCAAACACCTCTTCGCCGTTGCGCGAAGCCATAACCCCCAGGCGATTTTTCCATCAAGTCTTTACAGAATTTCATGGTAAAATAAAAATATGATCGTTCAAACCGTCACCATCCAAGGGCATATTATTGATTCACTGATCCTCGCAAAGGTCCTGGATGACATTGTCATGTTGGGAGGGACCTTTACCCTCTCGGAAGTCACGGTGGGAACCCGACGGGAAGACACTTCTCATGCCACCATCCTGATTGAAGCTCCCACAATGGAGTTACTACAGGAAATCCTGAAAACTATCCAACCCCACGGGGCAGTAGTTGAGACCGAGGAAGACTGCACGGTTGAGCCAGCCCCGGCTGATGGAATTTTACCGGAGGATTTTTACGCGACCTCTCATCTGGCCACTCAAATCCGGTGGCAAGGAAATTGGATCGATGTTCCGCAACCCGAAATGGATTTAGCCATCAGGCTGAAGACCTCCCCCCCTTCCGCGCAAATGGTTTCCATGGGCTCGGTAAAAAATGGCGACCTGGTCATCACGGGACGGAAAGGGGTTCGAGTATTCCCGCTGGAACGTCCAAAGGAACGCGATGTGTTCGGGTTCATGGAAGCCCAGGTTTCTTCTGAACGTCCTCACCGTCATATCATTGCCGATGTGGCCAAGCGAATGAGGGCAATCCACCAACAACGAAAAGATGGCAAATGGTCAGAGAAGGTGTTGTTTGCCGGTGGTCCGGCCATCATCCACGCGGGAGGACGGGCAGCCCTGGCATGGATCATCGAAGGGGGATACATCCATGTGCTCTTTTGCGGAAATGCCCTGGCCGCTCATGACATGGAAGCCAGTCTGTACGGAACGTCACTGGGATATAATTTGGGGATTGGCCGTTCGGTGCCCCATGGACATGAGCATCATCTTCGCACCATCAATCGTGTCCGGGCCCTGGGAAGCATTCAACAAGCCGTCAAAGGCGGTCTCATCAAAGAAGGGATCATGGCGGCATGCGTGCGACGGGGCGTCCAGATGGTATTGGCCGGGACGATTCGCGACGACGGCCCTTTGCCGGACGTCATCACCGATTCCATTAAAGCCCAGGAAGCCATGCGCGCGGCCATTCCCGGCGTGGGGTTGGCCTTGCTGGTGGCCTCCACCCTGCATGCCGTGGCGACTGGAAATTTGCTACCGGCGTCGGCACCTACCGTCTGCGTCGATATCAATCCCGCCGTTCCCACAAAACTGAGTGACCGTGGAAGCTTTCAAGCCGTCGGGCTGGTGATGGATTCTTCTTCTTTTTTATGGGAACTGG
This sequence comes from Nitrospira sp. T9, assembly GCF_052156535.1. Lineage (NCBI taxonomy): Bacteria > Pseudomonadati > Nitrospirota > Nitrospiria > Nitrospirales > Nitrospiraceae > Nitrospira > Nitrospira sp. T9. The sequence goes on along the minus strand of NZ_JBQKUP010000039.1, from coordinate 28,031 downwards.
CCCGTGAACTTGGCTGGAAAGGATAACAGGATATTAATATTATGAGTCGTTTATTGATGTGCCCGCCGGATTATTTCGGTATCGAATATGAAATTAATCCATGGATGAGGGTGTCCAATCAATCCAATGGAGAACGCGCCAGGACCCAATGGAAAACGCTGACTCAGGTACTGGAGAACGAGGTTGGAGCCAAACTCGAATTTATGGAACCGGTACCAAAACTACCAGATCTGGTATTTACCGCCAATGCGGGTGTCATCCACGACGGCAAGGCTGTACCCAGTCAATTCCGCCATCCGGAACGGCAGGGTGAGGAACGATATTTCATTGATTGGTTTACCAGGAAGGGCTATGAAGTCATCAACCTTGACCCCGGGATAAACTTTGAAGGTGCCGGGGACTTATTGGGATTTCCGGATTTCTGGATCGGCGGCTACCGCCAACGAAGTGATATCCGCGCTTATGTCCAATTGTCGGAAATTTTCCAAAAAGAAATCATGCCTGTGGAACTGGTGGATCAACGGTTTTATCATCTGGATACCTGCTTTTGTCCCCTCAGTGGAGGAGAGCTCCTCTACTTCCCACCCTGTTTCGATTCGTACGCCCAAACCGTCCTGGCCTCTCGCATAGAACAGAAAAAACGGTTTGCCGTTCCATCCCGGGAAGGCGACAGGTTCGCTTGCAATGCGGTGTGTATCGACCGCCACGTCGTGCTGCCGACCGGATGCCCGGAAACGTTGGCGTGGCTACACAAACAGGGCTACACCACCCACCCCGTGGAACTGGATGAATTCCTCAAGGCCGGTGGCTCCGCCAAATGCCTGACTCTCGCGCTGGATTAAATCTAATAATCCCTTTTTTTAGATCAAACCTGCACGAGCATTTAAAGACGCCAGAACCATCATCTTCTTTGTCATCCTGAGGCCTCGCGAAGGATCTGTTCCCAGGACGATAAAGGCACAGCTCAGCGAGATTCTTCGTTCCACTCAGAATGACAAACCCTAAAGACCGCCTCCATTCACTGAACGCTCACGTTTTGGAAAAAGGGAGATTGGAGATTGTAAGGGATACTCTGGGTTTAAATGGGTTCGCCCCAAGCGTTACAATCTTTCAAAGCAGTTTAATCCGGCTTATGACTTCAAAGGTCACCAGTCCGCATAAAGTATTGTAAACAGAGGCCACCTTTCTTTATGACCCAACCAGAATCGTTCTACTCACTCGGTGACGATGACGCGATCAGGCGGCATATACGGATTGAGCGCGAAAACGGGAAAAAGTTACGGAAGACTCCCTGGTGGAAGGCCCAGATCCAAAAAGGCGAGTGTCACTTTTGTCATCAGCAGGTGGGACCGGAAAATCTGACCATGGACCATGTGGTGCCATTGGCCAGGAAAGGAAAAAGTACGAGAGGCAACGTCGTCCCGGCCTGTCAGGCCTGCAACCGCAGCAAAAACCTCACGACTCCCGTTGAAACTCTCCTCGATCAGATAAAAGCCGAAGAAGATTAAACAAACCGATCTTTAATTACGTCCTTTAAAATCCGTTAGACCTGTTAATACCCACTTCCTATTTGCTATCCAAACCTTTTCTCAGGCCTCCTCACCGTAATTCTTTCTGCCCTGACGACCTCGCCCAAAAATCCAGGCACTTCAAGTCAATAATCAAGGGTTTTTATCAATTCTGCTTCTCCCCTCTTTGAAGCATACTGACTCAGTCTATTGTTGAATGTCCTCAAGGCTGTGCCCAAAAACATTCATTTCAAAAAGGGAGAATTGTTATGACCACCACCTTCACAAACAAACTGAGATCCAAAGCCATGTTAGTCGTGTTGAGTGTGGCATGTGCATTTGCTTTTTCAGCATGTGCCAGCGATCCACATGGGCGGACTGTGGGAACCACGGTTGACGATGCCGTGATCACGTCATCGGTCAAGTCATCATTGATTGCCGATGACCTGGTGGATGCGTTTGAAATTGAGGTTGATACGCACCGAAACACTGTCATGTTAAGTGGATTTGTTGAAACACAAAATCAGATCGATAGGGCCGTGGAAATCGCAAAAAAGACGGATGGTGTCCAGAAGGTCGTCAATAAATTAGCGATTAAGCCCAAAGCGATGTCCCGAAAGAATTAACACGAAACCGGAATTTCAGAGCCATCCAACGACTTTGTGCCCCTGGCGTTCCGTCAGGGGCACAGGTGTGTGGAGGTCATTATGTTTTTGTACCTTGTTGAATATTTCATCGACTTCTTGACGATCATCTGAATCTGCCTCAGGAGCTCGGGGACCGTTTCGATCTTCCGGTTCATACGATAAAACCGCCAATATTGGAAAATGATCAGACCCGATGGGCAGCAATCTCTTCATCTCAACCAAACGAAATGCGGGAGAGTGAAAAATATGATCAACGGGGAAGCGAAAGATCGGATACTTGGCATGGTACGTATTGAAAAACCCCCGGCCGATACGAGGATCGACCATTCCGCTAATCTTCTGAAATAACGTTGTCGTATAGGACCAGGCCACATCATTTAAGTCTCCGGTAACCACAACGGGTTTTTTGGCGCGTGCGACCTCCCGGCCAACAATTAAAATTTCCGCATCCCGCTCATCCGTATCCTGTCCAAATCTCGGAGGACGAGGATGGAGTCCATAAAGTTCAATAATCCTTCCCGACCGCAACTCAATTTCTGTAAAAAAGGATGGAAGGTGGTCTTCAACCAGTAAACGAATATCAGAGTTTCGCAATTTCAATCGTGAATAAAGCAGCATCCCGTATGTATTCCCCAAGGGTTGTTTGATGGTATGGGGATAGGAGGCTTCAAGTCCGCTGAGCTGTCGTTCCCACCACTGATCGGGTTCAATAACGAGCACGACGTCGGGAGAGGCGGTCGAGACGACGTTTAAAAATCCTGATGCGTTTCGATTATTCTTGTAGATGTTGGCTGTCAAAATACTCAAAAGACCTTCATTAGAGGAATTGAGAGAATCTAACGCCTGCTTGGGAGCCAATCGCGTGTAAGGAAACATCCGGTATCCCTGATAGACGAGACATGCGATAAGTCCGATGAGCACCCATTTCCAAAACGCATGCGCTGAATAGAAAATCGAGTAAGCCAGGGCCACGGCGAGGGCCACCCCAATTGTCAATATCTGAAGGCGTGGGAAATCGAAGATACGCACCCACCACTCATCAACCCGAAGAAGCGGCAAAAGGGTTGCCGTCATAATCAGTAAAGCCAGGAAGATAAGAACGGGATAAATTATTTCCAGCATGACATCTCACGTACACCGCGCAAATATTTCGATAAACATCGTGACCAGCTTTCCTTTGCGTATGAAGGCTTTATGAACAGAAAAACACTCAAACGGAGAATGAAATTTGAGATAATTTTATTCACCCATTCTCAGTGTGAATGAAGAAAGAAAAAGCATGATGGATTTGAATGAAAGATTTCCATCAATTCCTTTCTCTACCTGCCAGTTCCTTCGTCGCCAATAGACAAAAGCAGAAGGTAAGGAACCCATTTATTCAACCACCAATTCATTCCCGTCGGCCCCTATTCAGATTGCCAATACATACAGTTGGCCGGTGATAGACCCCCGCACTGGAGAATAATGTATCCAGAGTGAAACAAAGGATCTCGCTCAGCAGTGAAGGCCGCCCGTGGGCAGATCTTTCACCCTTGCCTCAAGATAACAGCCTGAGAAAGCCTTAAGGAGGATGCAGAACAGTCTTCAATATCTGCACTTGCTGGTCTATTAAACTTCTACCGTGAAGCAAGTGATCCCCCCTCTCTCAAATCCCTAAGAAACTCTTCCCCGCCATCCCGAAACTAAACCCAAAAACAAAAATATTTTCAGTCAGGCGTCCAGGGTTTTTAACAATTATGTCAGGTTACTAATCAGATCATAATCGCAAAGTTAAAACATTCAATGACGAAAAATGTGTGCAACAACTCTCATTTTCGAAAAGAAGAAATATGATATCCACACACCGGACCGGCAACGAAAAAAAACCATAAAGGGAAAGGTTTTTCACCCCTTGGTGACATGAGAAATCTTGCGAAAATAATCACTGAATTAATCGAAAAAGAGCTGTTTTGAGATTTGAATCTTTACCACCATCGGATCAAATCTCTTCTATTAAAATAGATGGTGAAGGTCATAGGAAAGGAGTCCTCATGAAAGTGTCGGGAAAAGGTTTAAAAAAGTTTTCGTGGCTCGGAACAGTTTCCGCCCTCGTCATCGGGTTCAGCATGGTTCATAGTCCAGTAGCGGCAGCCGAAAGCATTTTTTTCCAGAAAATCAGCAAAGGCGATTTTTCCATTGGTGGTCGGGCCATGTATTACGATCCCATTGGCGGAGATGACAGTTGGTATGGGGGGTCCCAGGCCCGATGGTATTTAAATGACGTATTTGCTCTTGAAGGATCGATGGATTATCGAAAAAATGATTATGGTTCTACCACGGCCAAGACTTTTCCACTACAGTTGTCCGGTCTCGTCTATCTACTTCCGGGTAAGCGGTTGAGTCCGTATCTGATCGGGGGCGGGGGCTGGTATTACACCGATGTGGATGGGCCCAATAACTATAGTGATGCACAACAACGATTTGGTCTTCATGGTGGTGCCGGTCTGCAACTTATGGTGAACCAGAACTGGTCAATCGACGGGTCTTATCGGTGGGTGTGGTTGGAGCGAATTCATTCAAAAGATCAAAATGGAAATTCGGTTTCTTTTCATGACGAGGGTCATATGGTCACAATTGGTCTCAACTATCATTTTTAAATCCTATTTGGAGTTTCCTCCCTCTATACCTGTGCCCCTGAACAATCATCAGGGACACAGGTGCCCGGGGGTCAGCGTGCTTGGGCCTTCAAAAAAACGCTTATCAGCAGGGCAGGGTCATCCCTCAATCTGTAAAGTCCCCCGCCTGTAAATATTAAAAACTCATATGTACTAAGGGATCCGTCTCACCAGAACATGATGCCTGTTCATTTTGAAGATGCCAGGGTACGAAGGGTGTAAATACGCGATATACCTGAGGCCGGCAAAATGTAGGTCAGAAACTTCAGCCTTCCCGTTAGAAGATTCGGAGAGTTGAATCCGAGGAGCCTTCGGAGGGGTAAGTAAGGCGACCTGCGTCAGATTTGGCAAAGGGCGTGAGGGTATGCGTTTTGAGAGAACTGGCCGAGATGATGTGGTGTACGGTCCACCCACGGATGACCATGGCATCTGCTATGAGCATCCGGTGGCAGTGCCAGGGAACCGCTTCCGCGCACATCACGGCTGACGGCGACTGTTGTCCGATATCCACCAGTTCCTCCAACCCATTCCAAAACGCTTGAGTTTGCATATAATCCGCGTAACCTCGGAAACCCTCATTCCTCCATCCCACATTCACCGAATCCGGCCGTGTTTTTCTACGACCACCCAACTCCGGCATGTGCCGATACTGTAGTCCGGCTTGACGAAGACTCTGGGCAAGAGTCTCCTGGTGGAACTGCGGATTGCGCCGTGAAAACGGAATCGTTCTGACGTCGACCAGCAGTTGAATGCCATGTGATTGAAGAAGCCCGATAAATTCCTCAATAGGTCGCGTCGAATGGCCAATGGTCCACAACTCCGGAGACACGGGTGTCTCAGGCAAGTGAGTGTCGGCAGGCTTGCTGAGTCCAGAGGGCTGATCAATCTCCATCGTTCAAAATTTTCAACAACATTAAATATGAATGCTTGCTTATCAGAACCAGGGACAATTTATGAGGCTCAATTCATCTTATCCGTCATAAGAGACTGGGGGCCAGGGCTTTAAATTCCATTGCTCTTTTGTTTTCAAGGAAAACGAGGGGCCCGCATGCGGATACCGTCTTCCTCCTGCTTCTCAGTTTTAATTTCCGTCCACGCATTACCACCTCTATTTGTATTTACTCAGTTTCTAATTTCGGCAGAGGGGTCCAATCGTAGCTTGACCAGGGCAAGGCCCATGAATTGGGCAAACACGAGTGGAAGCAGGAAGAGGAGCAGCAGAAACAGGAAAATCGGAAGGCAGCCCAATCGTCCGTTCATGGAAGAAATTCCAGTCCTGCTCGGCTGTTAATTTCAAAAATGGTGCGAAGCACATTCAGAGAACTTGGCACGTGCATCAGCGAACAATGAGGCCTGACGTCGGAAAGAAGACTGTCCATTTTTCGATCGGCTTGTCGGCCCCGGATTTATAGAACTTGCCCCCATACACTTAGCGCCGGATCAATCGAACCCATCGCCACATGTTCACCAGGCTGAAGAGTGAGGAGGCAACATAGGTGAGAGCGGCGGCAATGAGGATACGTTTGGCGCCATGCAAATCCGGAGGTGCCAGGTACCTGCCTTCTCGGAAGATCATATTCTGCTCGTCGGTTATACCCCCACTTTCAGCAACTAGCTGCCATCTTCTTCTCATACCGTTCTTTTTTCACCAACGATACAAAGAAACAAGTATTCCGCATGACCGATGCGTTGAAGAAATTGCTCCATTGATGGATGCCAGATGACATGCTATCATAATGATAGCATTTTTTAAATATTGGAGGAGACGATGGCACAGGTTTTAGTTCGGCAACTTGACGAGAAAATCGTAGATCGGCTCAAGAAACGTGCTCAGGAACATGGGCGGTCCCTTGAATCGGAGGTCAGAACGATTTTGGAAGAAGCCGTGCCCGACTATGAGGGAGCATGGAAACGGATCGAACAGCTTCACAAGCGGTTAAAGAAGTCCGGCCGGACGTTCAGCGATAGTGCAGAGCTGATCCGCGAGGATCGAGATCGTTGAAGGGCTATGTGATTGATGCGAGTGTCGCGATCAAATGGTTTATTCCTGAAATTTATTCAGATGTCGCGATACATGCCAGCCGGTTAAAGGCTCCACTTCACGTGCCAGCTTTTATCCAATTGGAGGCGGGCAGCGTTCTTGCCAAAAAGATCCGCCGCAACGAACTCACAAAAGAGGAAGGTGATGTCATACTCAAGGAGTTCAGGCAACTCCCGCTTCAATATCATCCCGATGAACGACTCTTTCACGCGGGCTATGCTCTGGCCCTTGCGACTCATCAAAGTTTGTATGATTGTCTCTACCTCGCTTTGGCCGAGACAATTGATGGTGCTGTGATCACAGCCGATCGCAAATTCTTCCAGGCACTTTCCAATGGGCCTTACAGCTCTAGAACCATTTGGATCGAGGATATTATTCGATTGGGGTAGCGGGAGGGAATGGCGCATTGCACCTACCCAAACTTTAAATCAGGAGCACGCCGTATCCAGGCTAAAATTCTTATTTTTCTCCCCCTTCTCAACCCGGTTTCCAAAGATGAAATGTTGCTTTCCACCCCAGCAAAACTAACACCGGACCAATCGAATCCATCGCCACATATTTACCAGGCTGAAGAGTGAGGAGGCAACATAGGTGAGAGCGGTGGCGGTGAGGATCCGTTTGGCGCCATGCAAATCTGGAGGGGCCAGATAGCCGCCTTCTCTGAGAATCGGCAGGGCCCGCCGAAAACTGGCATCCCATTCCACGGAAGCCTTGCAAAGTATGGCGCCATTTCCTTAATTTTGCATATAAATACCTAATTGCAAAAACTCAATAACGCCATTGCCGAATTCATCATATGGGTTTTTATATGTAAATAAAAACGATTTACTTTACATACTGATTTTCATATGTAAATTTACAGCCAGAGTGGAAAAGTATTGGCAAAGCAGATTAATCCAGAAACAATCGAAGATAGCGATCAAATTGAAAGACTCGATTTCGCTGGAATCCGGTTCTCTCCTGAAGAATCCCCAATTCCACAAAATCATTGATAAGCCGATTAGCAGTTTGGTGAGTAACCGAGAGGGTCTGGGCCACTTCATTGGGACTTACCACAGGTTTTTTGTATAAGAAGTTTAACAAGTCTTTGGCTCGTACAGCTTTTTTCCCCAATCGAAGAATTTCCTGCTCTACACTGCTTCGCAAACCTAATATCTTTCGGAAGGTCGCAACGCCCTGATTAGCAGTTTCCAAAACAGCTAGCAGGAAAAACCGAATCCAATGTCCGATATCATGCGTGGCTCTCACCGTCGTTAACCCTTCGTAATATGCAATCTTTCGCTTCTCAATATAGCTCGACAGGTACAGCGAAGGCTTTGCCAACAAACCTTGACCGACCAGATATAGTGTAATAAGAAGCCTTCCAATACGACCATTCCCATCTAAAAATGGATGAATGGTTTCAAATTGATAATGACTAATAGCTACACGAACCAAATGGGGGACTTCGATCGTATCATTGTGCCAAAATTTTTCTAAATCACTCATGAGATTTGGAATTTCCTCATGACTTGGGGGAATAAAGGCAGCATCTATAATACTCGTCCCCCCAATCCAATTTTGACTCAGGCGAAACTCACCAGGGAGCTTATGCTCACCCCGCACTCCCTGAAGAAGAATCCGGTGGGTGTCGCAAAGCAATCGATTGGATAAAGGAAGGGTTTCAAGGGCTTCAATAGCCTTTTTCATGGCTTGGACATAGTTCTGAACTTCTTGCCAATCATCACGCCGTTCTGGCTCTATTTGTTCTTTTGAACGCAGGGCTTCATCAATGTGTGTTTGGGTACCCTCAATTCGGCTTGAGGTGCTGGCCTCTTTAAAGATATGCATATGGATAAATAAATCCACATCGGGAACAATCAAAGAAAATGCATTCAGTTCTCCTAGAGCCTTGGTAGCTTTTTCAAGAAGAGTATTGATCTTAGGATCTTCCCATATCCAATCGTGATTAATTGTGGAGGGCAAAAAGCTCTTATACTGGTACTGTTGTACATATCGCCCGGCTTTATACTGTTTGATATTCATAACCAATGCTTAATTTCCAGAAAAGAGCCATGCATCTTCATTAATCGGACTTTTGGATTTCCAAAGCTTAGGGTGAGACACAGATAACGGATAACTGAACCGTACTACTTTCAATATACTTGCAAGCGAAATATAGTTAATTCTAATTGTAAAATACAGATTCAACGCAATGGTGAAATGGATAAAATTCCAAAAAATACCTGATTCGAAGTTTTCCTGCCATAGCATTTATTGGATTGGGTGTTTTGTGCTTGCATGATATGGTCGAGATCATCCTTTTTGATGATGATATATCGAAGCAACAGGAGGTCTCTAACAGGACTATCGCCGGACCAGTCGAATCCATCGCCACATGTTCACCAGGCTGAAGAGTGAGGAGGCAACATAGGTGAGAGCGGCGGCGGTGAGGATACGTTTGGCGCCGTACAAATCCGGAGGTGCCAGATAGCCGCCCTCTCTGAGGATCGGCAGGGCCCGCCGAAAACTGGCATTCCATTCCACGGGTAAGGTGATGAGATGCACCATGGCGGACACGCTCATGGTTCCGATCGCCACGACTAAGACGGCAAGACCCACGGCAGGAATCCGGGTTACTCCAGCCAGGACAGGAATGCCCAACATCAGATAGGACCCGGCCTTTTCGGCTTTCTGCGCAAATTTAATCAGGTGGGTTCGATCTTTCAAGAGGGTATAGCCCTCATGATCTTGCAAAGCATGGCCGACTTCATGCGCTGCGATCACTGCCGCGGTAAGGGATCTACCATTGTAATGCTGCGGATTCAGACCAACGACTTTGGTTTCGGGATTGTAATGGTCTCCCATCGGCGTGGGTTCCACGCGCACCTGTTGCAGACCAAACCGATTGAGCAAATGACGAGCCAATTCCCCACCCGTTCCTCCAAGATCCTCACGGTGTTGACGATATTGGCGGAAGACCCACCACACCCACAGTTGGGGTCCCAACACGATCATCATGAGCAGGAGAAAAAGAAGAATCATGCGCATGGAATTACTCTATCTCCTCAGCCCGTTCATTACCAAGAAAGGGATCGCTCCTTCTGTTGTTTTCCTGATTACACCGAAGGTTTCTTTTCGAAGAGGTCTTTCTGCTTGGCCTGTCCCATCAAAAGACCGTACGTACGAGACCGCCTTCGGCCCGGATACAAGACCCATTGATCACCGAGGCGCGGGCGCTACAGACGAACGCCACGATCTCTCCTATTTCTTTTGGATCAATCAGCCGACCGATAAGGGAGGTCGGTCGATTCTCTGACATAAACCGGCGTCCGGCTTCCGCCGGTGGAAGATCAGGAAATATCTTTCGGATGAACTTCTCCACGCTTTCCGTGCGGGTAGGTCCGGGGAGCACTGAATTGACCGTGACCTCCGTCCCTTTGGTGAGTTCGGCCAATGAGCGCGCGATGCTTAATTGCATGGTTTTGGTTGCGCTGTAGTGCGCCATTTCGGGAGCCGGAGAGACGCCCGATTCGCTTGAAATGAATACGATGCGTCCCTGCCCACGTTCAAGCATGCCTCGGAGGTAATGTCGGGCAAGACGCACCCCGCTCATGATGTTGATCTCAAACATGTTCTGCCAGGCCTTATCCGTTTCCTCAAAAAATCCGACAGCCTCATAGATGCCGAGATTGTTGACCAGAATATCCACCTCGGGCACTTGAGAGATGGTGAGATTGCACCCGGCGGCAGTTCCGTTGTCTGCCACAAGAGGGATCATCTCTGCATGGGGAAGATCGGCTCGGACCTCCGCCATCGCTTGTTCCACGCTGGCCTGCGTACGACCGTTCATCACGACTTTAGCGCCCTCGGCGGCGAGAGCACGCGCGATTTCCAGCCCTATGCCTCCTGAGGACGCCGTCACCAAGGCCGTTTTATCCTTCAGTTCCAGATTCATGATAACACTCCCCTCCCATGACGGATGATTGGAAATCCGCGCCCAGGTTTTACCTATATTGTTCTTGAATTGTTCACGAAGAGCACGAAACGATAATTGGTGGCTCACCGGGAGGCGGAGGCACAGCATAGGATTCCATACCGGGGCGATCAGTAAACGGGTCGCCAAGCAGCTTTAATAATCGATCAACTTCGGAATAGTCCTTCTGCTGAACTGCTTGGCTAATGGCCTGTTGAGCGAGATGATTCCGGAGGATGTACTTGGGGTTCACCTGATCCATTCTGACTTGGCGCTCTACATCATCGCTTTTTTCGGCCCGTAGCCGTTCCCGATATCGTGCGGTCCAATCGTCAAACGCTTCCCGATGAAGGAATTGGTCCCGTAATTCGTCCGGCGCTGACGACCTCTCCTGACGAACGGCTCCCAATCCCCGGAACAAGTTGGTGTAATCCACCCGGCTGGAGTCCATGAGGTTCAACAGATCGGTCACGAGCTTGTCGTCTCCCGCGTGTGCTTCGATCAGCCCAAGCTTCGCCCGCATCAATTCGGCATACTTCGCCAGCATCGCTTTTTCATAGATTTCCGGAATGCCGTTGACGGCGTCTTGGTCCAGTAGCGGTGACAAGGCTCTGGCCAGCGCACGGATATTCCAAAAACCGATGTCGGGTTGGTTCTGAAAGGAATACCGGCCGTGATGGTCTGAATGATTGCAGATATAGGTCGGATCATAGCGTTCCATAAATCCGAACGGACCATAATCCAGCGTTAAACCCAGGATCGACATATTATCGGTATTCAGGACACCATGTGCCCAGCCCATGGCTTGCCATTGAGCCACGAGTTGGCCGGTGCGAACCGCCACCTCATGTAGCAGCCTGGCGTAGGGATTCTCTGCTCCGACCAAATGCGGATAATGATATTCGATGACATAGTCTGCCAGCGTTTTCAGATATTCATGTTGGCGGCGATAGTAAAACACCTCAAAACTGCCAAACCGCACATGAGTCGGTGCCATCCGCAGCAACATGGCTCCCGGTTCCGGCGTTTCGCGCCAGACAATTTCTTCTCCGGCCACAATACATAAACTGCGGGTTGTGGGAATGCCCAATCCATGCATGGCTTCGCCACAGAGATATTCACGAATAGTCGAACGCATCACTGCACGGCCATCGCCGTCACGTGAGAATCGCGTGAGCCCAGCGCCCTTCAATTGCAACTCCCACCGCTCCCCGTTTTGATTCCGCACCTCCCCCAGCATGATGGCCCGCCCATCGCCGAGCTGCGACACGTAATGGCCGAATTGATGCCCCGAATACAACATGGCAATGGGATCGCCTCCAGGCAACAGTTTGGCCCCGCAGAAGTATTCTGCAAACTCCGGACGGGTCCATTCCGTGGGATCAATATCGAGTAATTCGGCGGCTGCTGGGTTTACACTCACAAGGTAGGGATTAGGAAAAGGCGTGGGTTTTACCCGCTGATAAAACACATCAGGCAGATCCGCATAGGTGTTCTGAAAATTGAGTTGTTCTAATTTGGCCATGACTTCATTATCCGTGACCTAGACGGGGTCGGGCAACCACAAACATCGTTGCATCACTTTAGAGACCTTTGAAGATTGAACGGTGAACCCAAAAGCCTTCAAGACACTCGGCAAGAAATGCCACATCAGCATGTGCTTCAAAACGCTTCCCTCAGAACCGTATCGCTTTCGATTCAACTGTGTGTGGTATTTTCTCAACAACCATTTTTTTAATTGCCTTGGAATTTGAAAAACTTGAATACATACAACACATTACGAATAATACTTTTCTAGGTTCAATAATTGCTTTTACCATAAGGCAGAAGTCTTAATGCTGGGAAGTTTATGGTTATTGGGTGCGCGAATTGTTTCGTGTGCCCTCGAAAACGAAAAGGAGAACGCATGATTCGGATTTGTGCATGGTGTCGACAGGAAGGCAAGGCTGGAATTCTTGGAAGGAACCCTGGGGAGTCTGGGGAAATCAATGAACCGGTATCCCACGGGATCTGCCATGATCATGGAATCCGCCTTCGCCAGGCGTTCACGCGAAATCTTGGCCATCACCCTCTTTCAACCGCCACTCTCTCCCCCTCTTCAGCCTCCTTCTAGACAGCGTTCCCCCTTGTCTGATGCTGAAATTCCCTTACAGGATGGTAGAGGGCAGAAGTGTGTGCCTCGACCGGATGGCCGATATACATCACGGGTCTGTTGAAAAAAGCCGACAGCGGCGTTCTTGCCATTTTTCCATGCTCACGTACGAAGCGTACGCTTCGCGCGAAAAAACGGCTGCGGCCTTTCCTTCGAGGGGCCTCAGGACAGGACTGGACGGACTTTTTTGAACCGACCCGGAGCCTTTGATGAGAAATCTAATCCTGGGCAAATTTTCCCTTGAACATCTTTATTATTCAACACTCCCATCACGGCTGCATACAGGGGAATCGCAACTGCTACGGGTTGTCGGGATTGCGTCTTGAGGCCGGAAAACGAGAGGATGGGGAAGGCTTACTATCGGCGCGGAGTTGGGAATTTGCTGGTCGTCTTCAATCGGTTTTTGATCAGGACCATCCCGATATGAGGGAGGCGTGCTGTTCGACGAACCTCAAACCATCCATACGCCAGCACGCTCAGGACCAACACAAGGGCTATAGCCATTGAAAGAGGATCATGCCCGATAAATAATTCTAAGAGATGCACCGTGAACCATTCTCCTGATGTATTCTCATATTTTTCGGTCGTTTCGCCCCGATCTTAAGATTTTCTCTTTCCTCTCCAAATTCTTTTCCCATTTATACATATTTTCACTTACGGCTTTGCCATCTTTTTGCATGGGACTGCCGAACAATTCCTCCTACTCGTTTCGCCCCAGAATCGCTAACCGGTATAATATTTTCAATATGATGATTCCTCTGCGCTTATTCAGATTTTTTCAGGCCTGTATTCTGATGCTGGGCTTCACGGTGTTTGCACCCCCAGATTTGGCAATAGTTCGGGGAGCGACGCCGGTCAGTCTCGCTCCTGCTCCTGATCTCCAAGAAACAGTCGTGACCATCCATATCAAATCGCGGGAATTCAGCCCCAACACGCTATCAATCACCGTGGGGCAAAAAACCCGGCTGGTCCTCAAAAACTTGGATTCGGAACTGCATGCATTTTTGCCAATCGGCCTACTGACAGATATCCACCTGAACGTCAGCGGAAGTGGTGCTCCACAGTTTTCCAAAGAAGGTCTCAGCCGTGTTTTGCTTCCCACCCGAGGCCAAACCGACATTGTGTTTATCCCATCGCATCCCGGGACGTTTCCCTATTTTTGTGATTTACCGGGCCATGTGATGCAGGGTACCATCGTGGTGCATAAGAATGAGGGTGTGGTAGATTAGCCACCTGGATATATGAGGGACATTTCCCTCTCTGCTACACAAAATCATTAACCAAGCATGTTTGAGGAGGAGTTTGGTTCCATGAGTATTGTTCGTCGTCAATCATTTAAGACAAATACCCTGAAACCCGAGGTAGATCATCGTCCCGGGTCCACTGTTCACCGGATGTGGCCTACGCTTAAACGGGTGGGCCTCCTGTGCGGTTCTGTGCTTTTGGCCTCCAGTCATGTGTGGGCCGCCGAGCCAGCGTCCGTCAATGAGGAAGCCCTGCTCTCCACCGTTCGAGACTATGCCCATGCGGTCGGAAAGGGGGATCAAGTCGCGGCCGGCCAACGGGATTTTGTGTGCTTACATCAGATGGCTCAACAGCAGTTATTTTCAAACGGGAACTTTCCCGACCCGTCAAACCCCATCTATGAATGGTGCGACCAGCGTCGGCAGGAGGCCCACCAACGAGCCATTCAACAAAATGACCGGGCATTAGACAATGTCTGGCCGGGACCGGGAAAACTAGTCGATTTTTCCGATTTCGAACGATTTTTTATTGCGGAGACCCTTAATCAGCAATTGGCTCCCTCGTTTTTCGTCATGCAGGCCATTGCCGTTCAAGAACCCACAACTCCATTTATCATTGAGGCCGCGGAATCGGGAACCCTGCCCCACGCCTCATTTCCTTCTCCAGATGAGACCAGGGTGGTAGCCGCACCCACAGCCTTTCTCACTACCAAGGTATCCTATCCGAATGCCTTGACGGCACCCATCGCCAATGCTCCCGGTGCCGAGGATTGGGCCGTGCCCTACAAAAAAGCCCAGCGAGTCGTGAAATCCGTCAACGTGAAGTGGGTCGTGCTGTCAGATCTGAAACAATTCGGTTTTCCTACTGATCGTGCCGTGCTCGATTTGGTGCTCGATGGACCCCGTGGCACCACCATTCCTTTCGTCGTGGACCCGGGTGGCTATGTTCCGCACTCAACAGAATGGTTTGGCCTTCCGGAGAGTTTGGCGGCCATCCAAACAGGCATTCAACAGGCACAAGCCGCACCGACCAGACTGGAATCCGTCATGAGACTGAACCGGGTTTTGCTGATTGGCCCGTCCCACAAACCCGCACTGGAAGTTTTTTCAGATCAACTGTATAAAGGGTTTCTTGAATATGGAGGTCGTTTGAACGGCCTTCAATTGGGTGATGAGCGTCTGGCCCAACGGTTCAACGAACTGTATTGGACGGTGCAATCCCAAACCGATCGATTTGATCTGTCGCTGGGAATGGAAATAGGCGGGAAGTCTGAGCCGATGCCAGCCGATTATCTCTATCGAATGATCCCGGTGATGGAGGCATTGGCATCTCTGGAGCCCGGTGATTTCAACAACCGGATTCGATTGTCCTCAACCTACCGGTGGACGAACGATCAAATGGCGGCCCTGTCCGCTCCACAGGAATTATTGACTGAGGTGCCAGCCGAACAGGAAGAGCTTCGCGCACAAGTGCTCTTAGAGTTGGCCTGGGCCCGAATCGGAAAAGTGGCCTGGAATCGACACTTTGACGATCCCGATATTCAGAGAGGTTATGAGGCGGCCCAGAAAGCGTTCGAGCTCACGAAAGATCCCCTCAACAAATTTACGGCAGCCTATGCGATGGCCTATAGCCTGGCGTTTCACGTTCCCCGTGACAATCAGGCGATGCTGGATCTCCTCCAGCAGGCCCGTGACTGGTTTGAGAAAACTCCCGGCTCAAGCCCGCAAAGCTGGGCGTATATGTTGCATAACGATACGCTGAAGGGGTTGGTCGAGAATGATCCCGCCTTCAAGTCATTGCTGGCGGCACAGTTAGAACCTAGAAAATAGGTGTGTGAGACCTTATGAAATTACGGACAAACTAAAGATCACGCAAGGCTGGAGAATGGTATTGTCTCCACAAACGTTCTCCAGCCTTCTTGGTTCGCCTACCCTCTTTTTTCCATCCCGCTCAATCTCACCCGATGAACTTTCTTTGAACCACCGACCATGGAGCTAGATTTCCGAAAAAACCCCGCCATCCTCAGCAACATGGTAGACGTCATGGCGGATGGCGTGTTCACGGTCGATGCGAAAGGTCACATCGTAGCCTGGAGCACTGGGGCAGCTCGCATTACGGGATATTCCAGTCAGGATATCCTTGGAAAATCCTGCCTTATCTTAGAAGGTCAAAATTGTAAGGGCTTTCGCATCCTGACGGAATTTTTGGACAACCCCACCCCGTATCCCTGGGGCATCTGCAATCAGGAATGCAAAGTGCTGGGGAAAGACGGCCGCGAACTTTACCTCTTTGGCAATGTCTCGATCATCCGGGATGAACAAGGCCAGGTCGGGGGCGCTGTCGGAACCTTTACCGACCTCACCTCATTTATTTTGAATAACCAAAAAATTGCCGTGCTGGAAGAACAGGCAAAATCCCGTGAGTCCTTTCAACAGCTCATCGGCAAAAGCCCGGTAATGCAAGAGGTGTTTCGCCGGCTCCGATTGGCTGCACAAAGCGATGTCACGGTATTGCTCACGGGAGAATCCGGCACCGGAAAAGAACTGGCTGCCCGAGCCATTCACACCCTAAGTGATCGAAACGATAAACCGTTTTTCGCCATCAATTGCTCAGCGATTCCAGAAACCTTGCTTGAAAGTGAACTCTTCGGGCATGTGAAGGGGGCGTTCACCGGAGCCATACGCGATAAAATCGGGGTCTTTCAAGCCGCCGACGGCGGCACGTTATTTTTGGATGAAATCGGAGATACCAGCCCTCTCCTGCAATTGAAATTGCTCAGGGTCCTGCAAGAAAGCGAAATACGCCGGGTTGGAGATGACCGGGGCATGCGGGTCGATGTCCGTCTCATCACGGCCACCAATCGGGATTTGAAAGTCCTTATGGCAGAAGGCACGGTTCGGGAAGATTTTTATTATCGGATTCATGTGTTCGAAATTACTCTTCCACCTTTGAGAGCCAGACGAGAAGACATTCCTCTCCTCGTTCATCATTTCATGGCGGCCAACTCCAAGACATTTGGTCGCGAAATAGGAGACATTGCCCAGGATGCCTTGCAACGTTTGACTGACTATAACTGGCCCGGCAATGTCCGCGAATTAAAAAATGCGATCGAACACGCCTTCGTCACCGTTAATGGTGATTGCCTCACCCTGTGGGACCTTCCTTCAGAAGTTCAGAGTCCTCCAAGGTCCGGAAGCCTCAAACCTCTCTCAGCCAACACAGACCCCTCCCTTCCACCGGAGGAGGAAGCTCGTATTACGGAAGCCCTTCAACAGACCAAAGGCAACAAAACGGAAGCTGCCAAGCTTCTTGGAGTGAGTCGAGTCACCCTTTGGAAGAAAATCAAACAGCTTCAGACCCCTCCCAATGCCTAGTCAAATCGTTAACTCGTTAACTTAACAGTTAGCGCGTTCTGTTCAGTTCATCTGATTCTTACGGCCACATTCAGGCTTCCCCCTATTTTTATTACTCCATTAATGCCTTGATTTTGTTGAAATTTATTACGGACGTTTGCGAAATATAACCTGGCACAATCCCTGCTTAGGTTTATTCAATGAAAGTCGTATTAAAAGAACTTTTCGAAACGAGCTCAATCGATTTCAACCAATGCTCCTTTTCAAGAAGGAGGGGAGGGTATTCATCATGATTGTGAAACAATTTTATTTGAGTTGTTTGGCTCATGCGTCTTACATGATTGGCGATAACAAAACCTCAACCGCTGTGGTCGTGGATCCTCAACGGGACATTGAGCAATATCTTCAGGAGGCCCGACGCCACGATTGGAAAATTCGTTATGTTTTTCTCACCCACTTCCATGCAGACTTTTTAGCCGGGCACCTTGAACTCCAACGACAAACTGGCGCTGAGATCTGCCTTGGAGCCAAAGCCAAGACCGACTTCCCCATTCGAAACTTTCGGGACCAAGAGGTTCTTGAGTTTGGTTCGGTGCGCATTCAAGTGCTAGAAACACCGGGACATACCCCGGAAAGTATTTCGCTTGCCGTCTACGACCTGGACAAGAGCGCCGAACATCCGCACTGCGTTCTGACGGGAGATACTCTGTTTATTGGCGATGTGGGCAGACCGGATCTTATGGCCTCCATTGGTGTCACCGCCAAAGAGTTAGGGGGGCAATTATTCGATTCACTCCGAAATACAATCATGCGTCTTCCCGATGAAACACTGGTCTATCCTGCACACGGAGCAGGATCCATGTGCGGGAAAAATTTAAGCAGCGACACCGTGTCCACATTGGGCAGGCAGCGTTGGGAAAACTATGCACTTCAACCCATGACGAAAGAAAAATTTATTGATTTGGTTACGGCGGATCAACCTGAAGCGCCTTCGTACTTTGGATATGACGCAAGGATGAATAGGGAACAGCATCCTGTTCTGAATGATGTGGTGCGGAACAGCCTGACTCCCCTTTCCCTCCAGGCTGTCCTGAATCATCAGGAAAATGGAGCTCAAGTCCTTGATGTCAGAAATGCCGTTGAATATGCGGGAGGGCACCTGAAGGGGAGTCTCAACATTGGATTAGGAGGAAAGTTTGCGACCTGGGCCGGAACAGTTCTGAACCCCAAATCCTCCATCGTCATCATTGCAGAGCCTGGATATGAAAAGGAGGCGATTCAACGATTAGGCCGCATTGGATTTGACCGCGTCCTGGGCTACCTGAAGGGTGGCATGCAATCCCTTGAGGTGAACCCTGATGTGGTCCAAAAAGTCCAACGCATCACCGCTCAGGGACTTGCGGAACTATTGACGGCCCCTCATCCCCCCATGGTCGTCGACGTGAGATCGGTAAAAGAGTGGGAGTCCGGGCATATTGACGGAAGCCTCAACATCCCTTTGCCTCACCTTGCCGAACAGTTTCAGGACATCTCTGCAGATATCCCGGTGGTGGTCCATTGCGCCAGTGGATATCGGTCATCTACCGCCATAGGGATTTTGGAACAAGCCGGACGAACCCAGGCCATGGATCTGGTCGGTGGGTATGACGCCTGGCTCACCACCTGGAGTCATCCACGCCAAAAGGTTCAACCCCAAGCCATATCCGCATGCACGAAATAAACGGACAAGGAGGAGACCCAATGAATACATTGGCAATAGATCAAGAAGCAAAATCGGGAACGAGTCAGAACAATTGGCTGTCGCCCCCTTCATTGAAGGACCCTCTGTATATCGATGTCAGAACACCACAAGAGTTTGAAGGTATGCATATTTCAGGTGCTCGAAATATTCCTCTACCGGATTTACATCGATATGTGACCGAACTGAAAACCCTCTCCCGTGAGCACCGCATCATGTTGATCTGCCGAACACAGAACCGGGTGAAGATTGTCTACGAATATTTGATTAACCAAGGAATAACGAATTGCGGCATTCTGGAAGGAGGCATCACTGCCTGGGTTAATCAGGGCAAACCTGTCGTCCGGGGACAACAACGAATTTCCCTTGAAGGACAGGTGCGGGCCATCGCAGGGGTAGTGATTCTCGTAGGAGTTGGATTGGGCCTGATAGGCCATTCAGGGTTCCTTCTCCTTCCAACACTGGTAGGGGTTGGACTTCTCCATGCAGGACTCACGGACTCCTGTCTGATGGGTATGCTCTTAAGCAAGCTACCCTATAACCGGATCCGGCAGTAAATGGTTCCGCATGATATTTTTGTCATCATTTCCATATTCGAAAGTTTTTGCACATCATCATCCCAAGGAGATGTAAGGTGGGCCTGGGAAGAAGTGAGTTGAATGGGAATGCAAGAAGGCTATGGCTATTAGCTATCATCATTGGCTCAGCCTCAACGGCCCAGGCATCAGGAGAACCTTGGCGAAATAAGACCCTTCCAATGGTTAGACTTTGACGGCAGCTACGTTGAGCCACACCAGGGAAGCTAATTGAACTAGCGGTTGGGGATTATGACCCCTGGCGTCAAATAATGGTCGTTTAAAGAACCCCATGATAGTATGCGGCGAATTTTCACCAAGTTCCCAAGGCCTTCCACATAGGTGGAGGGTTATTACTGATCAACATAAAGGAGGTTGCCATGCAGTGCTCAATCCGTTCATTTTTCATGTTAGGGACTTTTAGTCTATTGGCCATGGGGTGTATAACCACTCCAGCCATGAGCGAGGGGGGTGCGCCTGCCCCAGGACCTGCCCAAGGATATGACATCCATGTGCAAGCTCCTCACTTGATGCCGGATGGCACCCCCGGTGGACCCTATCACCACTACTGTAAAGGGATTAATGACAAGATCCTGCAATGTCTCCTCTTTGAAACCACAGACGCCAATGCCCCTCTTGTGGCCATTGAATATTTCGTGTCCAAGGATCTTTCCCGAACCTTGCCGTTGATCCAATGGCATCGGTTTTTCCATGACCATAAACAAGAAATCGCTACCGGCCGCGTACAAATTTTAGATATTGATGATCCAGAAAAGGTCAAAGCCATTGCTGAAGCCGCGTCAAAAACCGACGGAGTCATTTATCATCTATGGCAAAAGGGGAAGGATTTCCCGGACGGGACAGTAACCTACCCACAATCTCTCGGGCATATCTTTAATCAACCGGAATAATCCGAGATGATCCCGGAGGTTCCCTTCTGGAATCTCCGGGATCGTTACTTTACTTGGAGAGGCATTGATCTTGAACCTGCTTAAGGAAAATTTAAAGATTGTGTTGGCTTTTTTTGTTACGGGGATAATCGGAATGGGTCTCGTGCATGCCGCGGACTTAGAAGTATTGAAACCCAGGGTTCCTCCTGAACAGATCCAAGACGCCCGAGCGAAGAAGAATCCTTTCCTTTCAACCTCAGAAAATATTGAGAAGGGCAAAAAAGTTTTTCACGGGAAAGCATTTTGCGTCACCTGTCATGGACCCGAAGGCAAAGGCCTGGGTGACATTCCTGGCCTTCGAGGCAGGCTTCCACGAAACTTTACGGACAAGACCTGGCAGGCAGCCCGCACGGACGGGGAACTCTTTTGGATTTTGCAAAACGGCAGCCCGGGTACGGATATGGCCTCATTCATCCCCCTGGTCTTGACAGAAGACGAAGCTTGGCTTGTGATATTGTATGTGAGATCATTTGGAACCGGCACCGTATCAAGTGGGAAATAGCATACGTTCCTGTCACTCGCGCACAAAAGAGGCCGGCCATAAAGAAGAAGCATTTTCTGCGGGACCTCCTGACCCGGCCGCGACCAAATTGATGGCTTCCCGCGACATAATATTTTCGGACACTCACGGGCTTTGAGGCATTGGACGCGATCTCTGGAATGTAGATCGCGCAGGGAAGATGATTGAGATATTTGATTAATCTCCCTTCCAGTATGGGGTCCATTCACCCTGTCGGTACACAGAGCGATGATCCGGCCCCGGTCCTTATTTGATTTTTCTCTAGAGGGCCATTATGCTTTTACGAACTTGCGGGGCCCAGTCTCTTGACCGGAAATCACAAGGATGTCAATAATGCGAAATGGTCCAGGCCTGGAGTGGCTATGACCAAAAACCTTATGTGCCGGAAAAGGCGGTGATGAATTGATAGGTAGTACCCGTCTCACCAATATGGTGGACGGAAAAGAAGCAGCCGATCCGCATGGGCTTGCAGTTGTTCAACCCTAATTTGTTCCGTGCATGAGCATGGCTCCTCCCGGGGCTATACTCTGGACCACATCTAGGAAGGAGGACTTGGCGTATGACGGTTATGCCTCTAGTCGTTCTTGCAACCTGGTTAGCGTTCACCTCAGTGGAAACTCCCTCCCCCTCAGCGACCTTAGCTTTGCCTTCAGAACCCGACGAAAGTACTCGTATCGATGAAATCTACGACCAGGAATCTCGCCTGCTCCTATCCCTGTATTCCTTGAAAGGAAACGGGAAAGCTGATTACGTCACGGGACGGACCGTCGAACAACATGTGCGAAGCACCTACGGAAATCCGGTATACTACACGTTAGAGTTCCCCATTTTTTATTGGTGGAACCATACGATGTGGAATGACCCGTTTGTCGATGGTGTCAACGGCAACGAACAGGTCTATCTGGAAGAAACCGAATTTGATGTGAGCCGATACAAACCTTGTGTCTTTAACGGACAACCCTGCTAGAAAAGCAGGCTTCCCCAGCAGGGTCCCTTCCCTCAATTATCCATCTGGTCGCTGGCAGATCAAGGAAGGACTTCGCCTCTCACCAAATCCCTCATTTCAGATGAATAATCTGTTCGATAGTCAACTGTACTGGATTATGAAAATGGGAGCCCTGGAACGCACATGATGCTGTTTTCCGAAATGGGTCTGTTGAAAAAAGCTGCCAGCGGCGTTCTCGCCATTTTCCCGTGCTCACGTACTAAGCGTACGCTCCGCGCGAAAAAACGGCTGCGGCCTTGCTGGACGGACTTTTTTGAACTGACCCGGAGCCTTTGATGAGTAATCTAATTCTGGGCAAATTTGTCCTTGGAAATCTTAATTATTCAACACTCTCCGGAATGGCCGATGACCGGATACGATAAGTGAGGTAGTCAGATCATGCCTTCGCAAAACGAAGGATAAATGTGAAGGATTGATTTGTACGAGGGCGGGATTTTTTGTTTCTTTGGGAGAAAAACGGTAGATTGACTTATGAATGAAAAAACCCCGGGTATAGACCGTCGACATTTTTTGAAGGGGAGCCTGGCTCTCGGGTTGGGAAGCCTACTCATCCCTAGAGGCCTCTGGGCCACCGATTCCCCGACGGTCACTCTCCCTTTCGAACGGGGTCGCCGTCCACTGGTGGCTTTTCCACAGAAGCGGCCCCTCATGGTGATGACCACAAGGCCTCCTCAATTGGAAACCCCCTTTCATATTTTTAATGAAGACATCTTCACGCCCATTGATGCATTTTTTGTTCGCTGGCATCTCGCCAATATTCCTCGGGAAATTGACGTGAACACCTTCCGGCTGACTATTCGCGGTCGAGTCAATCAATCCCTATCATTGAGTCTTCATGATTTACACACTCAATTTGAACAAGTCGAAATTGCCGCCGTCTGCCAATGCTCGGGAAACAGTCGCGGGTTTTTTCATCCCCGGGTGCCCGGCGGACAATGGGGCAATGGAGCAATGGGAAATGCCAACTGGAAGGGGATCAGACTCCGTGATCTCCTTCATCGGGCAGGCCTATCAGGGGATGCGGCGCAAGTGAGGTTCGATGGGCTGGACCAACCCGTCGCACAAGCCACAGCGGATTTTCGAAAATCCCTGGCCCTTGATGATGCGCTCCAGGAAGAGGTGTTAGTCGCTCACTCCATGAACGGGGAGGCCCTCCCCATGCTGAACGGCTATCCCCTTCGCCTCGTGGTCCCTGGCTGGTATGCCACGTATTGGGTGAAGATGCTGAATGATATCGAAGTGCTCAATCAGGTCGATCAAAATTTTTGGACGACACAGGCCTATCGCTTGCCGGCCAATCCTTGTCACTGCGTAAATCCAGGAGAGTCCTTAACGGATACCGTGCCCATGGGCAAAATGCCCGTTCGTTCCTTTATCACCAATCTTGAGGAGGGTCGAACCATACCGGGAGGGGAACCTTGCACCATTTCAGGCATTGCCTTTGATCAAGGCCATGGCATTGATCGCGTCCTGGTCTCCGTGGATGGTGGACAACAATGGCAATCCGCCCGATTAGGAAAGGATTATGGCGATTTCAGCTTCCGCCCCTGGGAAGCCGAATTTATTCCGAGGCCCGGGCATGCGTATGCACTGCAATCATTGGCCATCAATCGGATTGGAGAATCACAGCGATTCGGCGCCCGATGGAATCCAAACGGATATCTTCGTAATGTGATCGAAACGGTGAATGTTCAAGCCGGCTGAGGACAACTTTTGATGCGTGTTTGCATGGTCTTTATAGTGTTTCTGTGGGTTACAGGACTTGCGTGGGGACTTCCGGCCCCTGACCATGAAAGAGAACAGGTGTCCATTCTCAATATTCCTCCTGATCCAATATCGTTTCAATCCGGCACTGGTAGTGCCATTGCAAGCCGGTACTGCCTCATGTGTCATTCGGCAGAGTACGTGTATACGCAACCGCCTCATCCTCGTGAGCATTGGATGGAAATCGTCAACAAAATGAAAGCATCCTTCGGCTGTCCAATTTCGAATGAGGACATGGCTCCATTGGTTGATTACTTGGTGACGCAAAATTCACTCCAGCCTTCACCTTCTATGCCTCCCGCTCAGCATGACGAACAGAAGGAAACACCCGATCAATCCCCCACTCACGCTGGCAATCCCCAAAAAGGGAAAGCCCTCTATGAACGACACTGCGTGACGTGTCATGGACCTGGAGGGAAAGGGGATGGCCCCATTGGACAGGCTCTGATTCCCCCAGCGGCCAACCTCACGTTACTCGGCAAGCAATCAGATCAAACCATTCTTGATACGCTTCGCAACGGCCGACCGGGAACAGCCATGCCTGCCTGGAAGAACGATCTGAATGCATTAGAGTTGAATCATCTTCTTTCATTTCTTCGAACGTTAACTCCATAACCACAATGAACCCTGGGAGCCTGGCTATTAGACCATTCCATCAGCGGGGGAATATCTTTCTTGAATTTGCCCAATTACACAAATACTTTCCATTCAATGCTCCATGAAATCTGAGAAAAAACCTCGTGGATTTTTTGGTTCTTGCGGTCACAACAGTTCCTGCTTCCCCCACCAATATCTGCTAGCCCACTTTTAACCAATTCTTGAGATCATCCCCATGCGCCATGTCAAAATTGTAGCCACAATTGGCCCTGCGACTTCTTCCCAGAAATGCTTGAAACAACTCCTGCATGCCGGGGTCAATGTCGCCAGGTTTAATATGTCCCATGGAACCGCCGATTGGCACAAGACAACAATTCAAGGCCTTCGACGCCTTGCTCTTGAGGAAAAGACGCCACTGGCCATCCTTGTAGACTTGGCAGGTCCAAAAATCCGCCTGGGGGACCTCCCAAACGAAGGAACCGTTTTGAAGAAAGGGCGGGATATCATTCTGATTCCGAAGTCGGATCACAACTCAAGGCACAACGAATCGGAGCATACCCTGCCGGTTAATCTTTCCCATTTCCCGGATGGAATGGAACCAGGTCAAATCGTCTTAATTGATGACGGAAATATGTCCCTCGCCTTGGAAAAACAAGAAACCGACCGACTAATCTGCAGAGTCCTGGTTGGAGGCCAGGTCACCTCACATAAAGGTGTCAATTTCCCTGGCCTCCAACTCGACATTCCGGGATTTACCGAGAAAGACGCCGATGATCTTCAAGTGGCCATTGAAGCTCAAGCCGATTATGTCGCCCTCTCTTTTGTTCGAAGTCCGCAGGATATTCATACTCTCCAAACGGCTTTGACTGATCGATCATCGCTGATTCCTGTTATTGCCAAAATCGAAAGACCTGAAGCCCTGACATGTCTTGATGAAATCCTTGATGCGGCAGATGGAGTGATGGTCGCCAGAGGTGACCTGGCGTTGGAGATAAGCCCGGAAGAAGTCCCCCTCCTGCAAAAGCAGATCATCGCCCAGGCCAATCGTATGGGAAAACCGGTAATTACAGCCACACAAATGCTCGAATCGATGACTCGAAACTCTTCGCCCACTCGCGCCGAAGCGTCGGATGTGGCGAACGCCGTGCTGGACGGGACGGATGCCGTCATGTTGTCGGCCGAAACGTCCACGGGAAATTTCCCTCTCGAATCGGTCCAGGTCATGGATCGGATTATCCGACAAACAGAAAAGGAAATGTTCCGCCGAATCCAGAAATCCGATTCGTCTAAGGAGACCGTGCGTTCGACTCCGGAAGCGATTTGTGAAGCTGCCGTCTCGCTTGCAACATCTGTTGGTGCCCAAGCCATCGTGGTCTTCACCGATTCCGGTCATACAGCCATGTTATTGGCCCGCCATCGACCGACGGTCCAGATTATCGCACTGACTCCCTCCCCAGCCGTTACCCGTCAATTGATTTTAGTATGGGGCATTGTCTCATGTGTCTTTCCGCAAATTGATGCCACTGATGAGCGCATCAATGCGGCCCAGGATCACCTCAAAACCCTCGGCCTGCTTCAGGAAGGCCGGCTCATTGTCATCGTCACCGGGGAACGCCTGGGACATGCCTTCGGAACCAATATCATCAAAGCCCATTTAGTCGTGTAAATTTCTGCTGGGAGAATGTTAGGAGCATGTCCCTCAACATCATCATTGTCGGTGGAGTGGCCGGCGGGGCCAGCGCGGCCGCTAAGGCGCGTCGAACCAACGAAACGGCAATCATTGAAATGTTTGAAAAAGGGCCCTATGTATCCTTCGCCAACTGTGGCCTCCCGTACTATGTGGGAATGACCATTCCGGATCGTGAGGACCTTCTACTTCAAACCCCGGAGCGGTTTTGGAAACGATTCAGGGTCCGGGTCCACGTGCTACACGAAGTCCTTCTCATAGACCGAACGGCGAAATGCATACAGGTGAAAAACTTGATGACTCAAAAAATCACTTCTCACCCCTACGACACACTCATTCTGGCACCCGGTGCCGGGGCAATCATGCCCGATATACCTGGCATTCACGCCAGGAATATCTTTACCGTCAAAACCGTTCCTGACTCTGATGCCATCAAAACCTTTCTCGCCGGCCACCCTTCTCAGGAAGCCTTGGTTATTGGAGGAGGGTTTATTGGACTGGAAACGGCCGAAGCCCTGATGGGTCTTGGATTGACCGTGACGATCATAGAAAAAGCTCCTCAAATTCTGCCTCCTTTTGATCAGGACATGGCCACTCTGGTGGCGCATCACCTGCAAGAAAAAGGAGTGAAGATTATTGCGGGTGACGGTATCAACGGATTTCGGCAGGAGGGGGACCTTGCCAAAGAAGCCGAATTGGAAAGTGGAAAACGGCTGCCGATGGACCTCGCCATTCTTTCGATCGGCGTCAGACCGGAACTCAAGCTTGCCAGAGCGGCAGGGCTTGAAATTGGGTCGGCGGGAGGCATTGCCGTGAACACACGACAGCAAACTTCTGATCCCGATATCTATGCAGCGGGTGATGCGGTCGAAACCCTCAATCTGGTGACAGGCCAACACGCACGAATCCCTTTAGCCGGGCCGGCCAATAAACAGGGAAGAGTCGCCGGAGCCAATGCTGCGGGCGGAGACTTACAGTTTCATGGTGCACTGGGAACGGCAATTGTCGAGAGCATGGGTATCACGGCTGCCAAAACGGGATTAAGCGCACACGAAGCCGAGGCCTATGGGTTGAATTACTTTGTCTCCCTCACCCACCCCTTGGATCACGCAGAGTATTATCCTGGAGCAGAAGCGCTGCACATGAAATTGGTCGTCGAGCAACAGACGGGGAAATTGTTAGGTGCTCAAATTGTGGGTGATCAGGGCGTCGATAAACGCATTGATGTGTTGGCCACTGCCATACATGCCAAATTGAACGTCCAGGATTTGGAGCAACTGGATTTGGCCTATGCCCCTCAATTTAATTCGGCCAAAGGACCGGTCATTATGGCCGGTTTCGTCGCCGCCAATACGCTACGCGGCGAGGTCAACACACTCACGGGACAAGAATTACAAAAAAAATTGCTGACGAACCCTGCTCTTCAGTTACTAGATGTCCGGACCACGGACGAATATCAAGAAGCTCACATTCCTCATGCCCGCCTCATTCCGATTGATGAGCTGAGAGACCATCTTCAGCAACTGGATCCCCCTCAGGAAACGGTCGTCTATTGTCGTGTCGGATTACGCGGGTATCTCGCGGCACGCATTCTCCTCCAGCATGGCTTCACCCATGTCTTCAACCTCACCGGCGGCTA